>JAZRWR010000001.1:0-20526 GCA_045599825.1 Bianqueaceae bacterium
CTTCAGCGCCTTCTGCGCCTCGGACTGCGAATAGCCAAGCGTTACCAGTGCGAGGGTCGCGTCCTTTACGGCTGCGCTGACGGCGGGCACCGCCTGCGCGGCAAGCGTCTCGGGCAGGGCCTCGCCGCGAATGCCCGTAATCTTTTCCTTGAGCTCCAGAATGATGCGCTCCGCGGTCTTTTTCCCGATGCCGGACACCGCCGAAAGCGCTTTTTTGTCTTCGGAGGCGATGGCAACAGCCACCTCGTCGGCGCTCATGGCCGACAGGACGCTGAGCGCCATTTTGGGACCGACGCCGCTCACATTGATCAGGAGCTTAAACAGGTCGAGCGAGGCGCGGTCCAGAAAGCCGAAGAGCACCATCGCGTCCTCCCGGACATTCAGATAGGTGTAGAATCTGACCTGTGCGCCCATGCCGATGCGGAACAGCTCCTCACGGATGGGTGTAAAAACTCGGAAGCCTACGCCGCCGCTTTGCACGATGGCGCTGGATTCCTCGATTTCCTCAAGCGTTCCCTGTACAAAAGCAATCATCTGTGACCGCTCCTTTCTGATATACCGCGGAATCAGTCCTCCGCGTGAAGATATCCGGCCGCGCTCTTCGCTGCCAGGCAGGCAGACGAAACGGCCCATTGCAGATTATAGCCGCCGCAATCGCCGTCCAGATCGAGCACCTCACCGCAAAGGAAGAGGCCGGGGAAATGACGCGCCTGCAGGGCAGCGTCAAGCTCCTCCGCCAGGACACCGCCTGTGCTGACCTGAGCCTCCTCGAAGCCCTCGGGCCCCGTGATTTCATAGCGAAGGCCCTTCAGCTGGGCAGTCAGCGCGCCGGTCTCCTTCTTACCGAGGGAAGCACAGGATGTGTTCTGACTCAGGCCCGCGCGGCGGATCGCGACTGCGGAAATGCGTTTATTGACCAAAGAGCCGAGTGCCTCCTGCACGCTCAGGTGCGAAAGGGACGCAAAGCGCTTCATCAGCTTGGCAAAAAGCTCTCCGGATGAAAATTCGGGGAAAAAGTCAGCCTGAATCAGGCAGCTGCCGTCCTTCCGGCAGGCCTCGCCCGCCTGACGGCTGAATTGCAGAATGGGCGGGCCGGAGAGACCTTCCTGGGTAAAGAGAAGCTCACCCCGACGGCTGTCCAGCAGATTTCCGGCCGCATCGCTCAGCGAAAGCGTGCATACGGCCTTAGTGCCCGCCAGACTTTTTAGCTCAGGGGCAGAGGAACAAAGACGGCAGAGCGCCGGCTGAGGCTCTGCGCATGCAAGGCCGAGTGCCCGGCAAAGCCTTTCTCCGTCACCGTTTGACCCGAAGGCCGGCGAAGCCGCGCCGCCTGCCGCCATGATCACGGCATCCGCCGGGAATTTCTTCTGCACGCCCTGAGAAACGGCCGAGATTTCATAGCCGTTCTTTCTCCGGCTGATTCCGCTGACCCTGGTCTCGGTCTGCACGGTGACATCGAGGCGCTCCAGCTCAAAACGAAGCGCATCAAGCACGGCAGAGGCCTGAAGGCTGTAGGGGTACAGCCTGCCCTCCTCCAGCTCCTTCAGCTCAATGCCGATTGCATTCCAGAAGGCTTCTGTTTCATCCGGTCCGAAGGCCTCAAAAACGCTCGGAACGAGGCCGCTCAGGCTTCCGTGAAAGTGGTCGAGACTCATGTCGCGGTTCGAAAGATTACAGCGCCCGTTGCCGGTCGCCAGGATCTTTTTCCCGATGCGGTCCTTCTTTTCGAGAACGGTAAGCTTAACGGACGGAGCCCTGTTTTTCAGAGCGATAGCCGCACACAGCCCAGCCGCGCCGCCGCCGATAATGACTACCTGAGGCATTGATTCTCCTTCTTCCACGCAAGCGCCAGCTTCTTCATCTCACGGGCGTTTTCGTAGACCGCGTCTGTCAGCCGGAGACCGCCCACCAGGCGGGCCAGCTCCTCCGTCTGCGCCTCGGGATCAAGCGCCTCCACACGGGTATAGGTCCGGCCGCCCTCCTCCTCCTTGGTAATGCGGAGATGCGTATCCGCCATCGCAGCCAGCTGAGCCAGATGCGTGACGGCGATGACCTGACGGTAGCCGGCAATGCGGCACATTTTTTCCGCCACACTCTGAGCGGTCCGGCCGCTGATGCCGGTATCGATCTCATCGAAAATCAGGGTGCCGATCTCGTCCTGCTCGGCCAGCACGGTCTTGATGGCCAGCATAATGCGGGAGACCTCGCCGCCGGAGGCGATCTGCGAGAGCGGCTTGATCTCGTCGCCCACGTTGGTACGGATCATGAAGCAGACTGAGTCCGCGCCCTTGGCAGACAGGCTGCCGGGCGTCAGCGAAACGGTGAAGCAGGGATCCGAAAACTGAAGCGTCTTCAGAATTTCGGTGATCTGTCCGCTGATCTTTTCGGCCGAGGCCGCGCGCTCCTCATGCAGCGCGCCGGCGGTCTTCTCCATTTCGCGCCGGTTGAGCGCCTGCTTTTCGCGCAGCTCGGTCAACGCCTCGGCAATATGCTGAAGCTTCAGAATTTCAGCGTCGTTTTTCTCTTTGTATTTGTAAATATCCGGAATGCTGCGGCCGTACTTGGTCTTCATCCGGTGGATCAGGTCCAGTCTGTCCTCGATTTCGGCCAGACGGCCCTCGTCCTCATCAATGTTTTCAGCGTAGGAGCGCAGGTCCACGGCAATATCGTCAGCGATAGCCAGGGCGCTCTGCAGCGCTTCGCGGCGGGAAGCAAAAAAAACTCCGTCGTAGCGCTCCAGGTTCTCCATAAGCGATGCCGCGCTCTCCAGCATGTCCAGCGCACAGGGCTCTGCCTCGCTGTTTTTGAGCGCCGCATAGGCCTTCAGGCTGTCTTCCTTCAGACGGCCGGCATAGAGCAGGCGCTTGCGCAGATCGCTGAGCTCCTCCTCCTCGCCCTCCACCAGATCGGCCGCGGCGATTTCGTCGGATTCGTACTGCATGAGAGCCAGCAGCCGGTCCTTTTCGCTTTCGTTGCGGCTGAGCTCCTCAAGTTCTGCCTCGATGGCATTATGCTCGGACCACAGCGCCTTCATCTGCTCCCGCAAACGGGCACTTTCGGGCGAGAAGCGGTCCAGGATCTCGATATGTGAGGCCGTATTCAGGAGCGACTGATGCTCGTGCTGCCCGTGGATATCAATGAGGAGCTGGGCCAGGCTCTTGACCTGCGCAGCCGTGACCGCCACGCCGTTAATGCGGCTGGTGCCCTTTCCGTTGCTGCCGAAGCGGCGGGAAAGCAGGACCTCCCCGTCTTCTGCCTCGATGTCCATCTCAGCCAGCGCATCGATGACCGACTGACTGACCTCGGTAAACAGAAGATCGACAGAGGCAGGCCGTTCCGGGTCGCGCACGACATCCTTCGCGCTTTTTGCGCCCAGACAAAGGTTGACCGCCCCCAGCAGAATGCTCTTGCCGGCGCCGGTCTCACCCGTCAGGATGTTCAGCCCTTCCCCCAGGCTTACCTCAACCTCATCGATCAGGGCAATATTGGCAACGCTGATTTGTGTAAGCATGCCCCTTCTCCTTAGTTACTGAATGATCTTTAAAAGCTTCTCCTTCAGACTTTCCACCTGCAGTGCGGACTGCGTGGCGATGAAGATGGTGTCGTCACCGCAGATGCAGCCGACCAGCTCCTCAAAGCCCATGCTGTCAAGCGCCGCGCCGACGGCCATGGCCATGCCGCTGGCGGTCTTTACGACCAGCAGACTTCCGGCGGGCGCCGCGCTGACAAAGGCGTCACGGAAAATACGGCGGAACTTGGCGCTGTCCTTGTTTTCGGGCAGGCTCTCCTCCGATGCCGTGTAGCCGACATTGCCGCGCTTGCCGCTGGCCTTGGAAAGACCGAGCTCGCGAAGGTCACGGGAAATGGTGGCCTGGGTTACATTCACGCCGTAGGACGCCAGCTTTTCGGTCAGCTCCTCCTGGGTCGCGACCTTATTCTCGCGGATAATCTGCAGAATCAGCGCCTGTCTGTTTTTTTTCACATTCATCGTTCAAAACCGTCTTTCCGTTTATATTTGCCTGAGATTCCGGTTGGCCTCCTCCACTACCCCGGCGATGACCGAGGCGTCGGGCGCAGTGCCTCCCTCTTTTACGGCATACATTAAAAATTCGATATTGCCCTCCGGCCCCCGGATGGGCGAATAGGTAAAGCCGCGCGGACAGAGCCCGAGCGCCTGCGCGCAAAGAGCTGTTTCCTCCAGCACCCGCTTCTGAACGGCAGGGCTTTTGATCACGCCGTGCTTATCGACTGCGCCGGGACCCGCCTCAAACTGCGGCTTGACCAGGCAGATGAGCGTGCCGCCCTCCTTCAGAACCTCTGAAAGGGCCGGCAGGACCTTGGACAGAGAAATATAGGACAGATCCGCTGCGATAAGGTCCATCTGGCAGGGAAAATCGTCTTTACTTAAGTATCGTACGTTTTTCCCCTCCTGCACGGTTATTTTTTCTTCCTTCCGAAGAGCTTCGTGAAACTGTCCGTGACCGACGTCAACCGCGTAGATATGCGCCGCACCTCGCTGAAGGAGACAGTCGGAAAAGCCGCCCGTGCTTGCGCCCGCATCCAGACAGACGAGTCCCTCGGGGCTCAGGTGAAATTCGTTGAGCGCCTTCGCGAGCTTGTGGCCGCCGCGGCTAACGAACACCTCATCGGAGCTGTATCCGCCCCAGAAGCCCGCTGTTTCGGAAAGCTCCAGGACATCGGTCTCCTTCACGCTTTGCCCCGCTTTTCCGGCCGGGGCGCCGTTCACCAGCACGCAGCCGGACTGAATCAGCTCCTTGGCCTTTTCGCGGGAAAGAGGCCGGCCTTTTTCAGTGCATTCCCGGATCAGCCGGATGTCGAGACGCTCCACCATTACCGTGCCTCCCTGCGGACAAAGTCCGCGATGCCGGCCGCATCCAGGCCAAAGCCACGAAGAAGCTCGCTTCGCTTTCCCTGGGCCACAAAGCCGTCCGGAATAGCCAGGATGCGAAGCTTCGCGCCGCCCTCCTGACCGGCCAGAAGCGTGGCCGCCTTGGAACCGAAGCCTCCGCTTACAATATGCTCTTCTACCGCGACGAGCAGACGGTGCGTGGCCGCCAGCTTCCGGATCAGCGCTTCATCCATCGGGGAAACGAAGCGCGCGTCCGCCACTGTGACGGACAAGCCCTCCTTCTCCAATGCCGAAGCCGCCAGAAGGGACTCCTGCACGCAGGAGCCCAGCGCCAGAAGCGCCACGTCGCGTCCCTCCTTCAGCACACGGCCGCGGCCCGTTTCAAGGGCCGGACGGGGCAGGTTCTGCTCGTGCCAGACGCTTCCCTTAGGATAGCGGACGCCGACAGGAGCGTCCATCGCGTAGGCAAAGGCAAGCATGTCGTTCATTTCCTCCCACGACGCCGGCGCCATCAGCGTAAGCCCCGGAATATGCCCCAGGTAAGCCAGATCGTAGATGCCCTGGTGAGTCTCGCCGTCGTCGCCGATGCCCGCGCGGTCGATTGCGAAGACCACGGGCAGGCGGTTCAGACAGACATCCTCCATCACCTGGTCATAGGCGCGCTGCAGGAAGGTGGAATAAATAGCTACAAAGGGACGCATCCCCGCGCGGGCGAGTCCCGCCGCGAAGGCCGCCCCGTGCGATTCGGCGATGCCGACATCGTGCAGGCGGTCGGGAAAGGTTTTTTCAAAATGACTGAGGCCGCAGCCGTAGGCCATGGCTGCCGTGATGACCTGCACGCGCTCGTCCGCGCAGGCAAGCTCCGTCACTTTTTCACCGAAAAGCGCGGAATAGCTTTCGCCGGCGGGCGCGCTTTGCCCGCTTTCCCGGTCGAAGGGACCGATGCCGTGAAAACGCTCCGGATTTTCCTCCGCCGGGGCGTAGCCCTTGCCCTTCACCGTCCGCAGGTGGATAATGACGGACTTGGTCGTGTCCTTCGCCTGCTCCAGCACGGCCTCCATGTCCTCGAGATTATGGCCGTCGACCGGGCCGAGATAGGTGTGCCCCATCTCCTCGAACATGATGCCGCTCTTCATCACAAAGTACTTGATGCGGTCCTTCGTGCTGTTGATGGCGTTGTACAGCGGACGCAGTCCGGCCGCGCCGGTCAGGAAGGACTTGATGCGGCGCTTGTTTTTCAGGTAGCCTCTGCGCGTACGCAGAAGGCTTAAATGCTTCGCCATGCTGCCGACGGTCTTGCCGATGGCCATGTCGTTATCGTTCAGAACAATGATGAGCTTGTGCCGGCTCTTGCCGATCAGGTTGAGAGCCTCAAAGGCGAGACCGCCCGACAGGGAGCCGTCGCCGATGACGCAGACAACGTGGTAGTCGTCCCCGGCCTGGTCGCGCGCCACGGCCATTCCGTAGCCCAGCGAGAGCGAGTCGGAGGCATGGCCCGCATTGAAAAGGTCATAGTCACTTTCGGAGCGGCGCGGAAAGCCGCTGATGCCGTCAGAAGCGCGCAGACGGTTGAAGCCCTCGGCACGGCCGGTCAGGATCTTGTGCGTGTAGGCCTGATGACCGACGTCGAAGATGAGCTTGTCCTTCGGTGCATTAAAAACGCGGTGCAGCGCCAGGCTCAGCTCGACATCACCCAGATTGGAGCTCAGATGACCGCCGTGCTCGGACACTTTTTCCACGAGAAAAGAACGGATCTCCTCCGCTAATTCCCTGCACTCCGCGGCCGATAAGGCCTTCACGTCTTCCGGACTGTGAACGGTTTCCAAAAGTGATGACAAAGAACCTTCCTGCCTTTTTTAATTTTTTCTGCTGATGAGCGCAGCCGCATAGTCGCGCAGCGCTTCACCGTAAAAGCCGGGGAGCAGCGAAAGCCCCGCCAACGCCGTTTCGGTCAGGCGGCGCGCCTCTTCCTTGGCTTTTTCCAGGCCGAAGCACGAGACGAAGGTGGATTTTCCGCTCTCCTCGTCACTGTGGATGGGCTTACCGAGCTCCTCAAAGCTGCCCTCGACGTCCAGCACATCGTCGTAGATCTGGAAGGCGCTGCCGAGGGCATAGCCGGCCTCGCAAAGACGCGCCGTTCTCTCCCCGTCCAGCCCCTTCAGGGAGGCCGCAATCAGAAAGGGCGCCGTCAGCAGGCAGCCGGTCTTGTAGTGTTCAATGTATTTCAGTTCGTCCAGCGACGCCTTTTTCTGTTCAAAATACAGGTCCGCGCTCTGGCCCGATACCATACCGCCGGAGCAGGCGGAAAGCGCCTCAAGGGCCTTTGCGGCCTGTTCGGCGCGGCCATCGTGCGCGGCGCGCACCAGCTCCTTCGCAAGCGTTTCAAAGGCAAGGTTCAGCAAGGCGTCACCGGCCAGAATGGCCTGCGCCTCCCCGTAAACCTTATGCACGGTCAGACGTCCGCGGCGGTAGTCGTCATTATCCATGGCGGGCAGATCGTCGTGAATGAGTGAATAGGTGTGGATCTGCTCAAGGGCGAGCGCGAAGGGCATCAGCTCGTCCATAGGCAGCCCGAGCGACAGTCCGGCCAGCAGGGTGAGCACGGGGCGCACGCGCTTGCCTCCGCCCAGCAGAGCATAATTCATGGGCGCCGAAAGCTCCGGATAGACATTCTCAGGCACAGAAGCGGCCAGATTCTTTTCAAAGCATTCCTTAAGCGCGGCAGCGGCTGCCTTGGTCTCAGGCCTCATGCTCGGCCTCCTCGCGCTCCAGGATCTCGATTTCCTTTTCGGCACTGTCAAGAAGGGCTTCGCAATGCTTGGAGAGCGCGATGCCCTCCTTGTAAAGGGCCATCAGATCGGTCAGGGGCAGCTCCGCGTTTTCCATTGCGTCTGCGATGGCGGAAAGCTTCTCCAGCGCCTCTTCCAGCTTTAAATTCTCAATATCCATTACGCTTCCTCTTTTCTGATTTCTTCTACGCAGGCGCCGATGCTTCCGTCGGACAGACGGACGCTCAGGCGATTGCCGGGCACAAGTCCGTCCACGCTCATAAGAGGACGGCCGGCCTCATCCGTGACAAAGGCGTAGCCCTTGTCGAGCGGCTTCATCGGATCCAGAAGGGACACTCTTTGCCGCAGGAGCGCCAGGCTGTTTTCGTATTCGCTCAGGCGCGCTTTCAGGCTTCTCTTCATGCGCTCCCGGCACAGATCCGTCTGCTGACGCCACTCGGAAAGCCGCATTCCGGGCCGTCCTGCCTGCAGGCGAAGCGTTCCCGCCCGCAAAAGCTGACGGTCCATCTCCAGCCGGTGCCGGGTAATACGGTTCATGCGGCTCAGGGTTTTTCCGATTTTCTCAAGCTCCTCCGCCAGATTCGGCACGGCCAGCTCCGCCGCGGCCGAGGGAGTCGGCGCACGCAAATCCGACACGAAATCCGCGATGGTAAAATCCGTTTCGTGTCCGACAGCCGATATGACAGGCGTCCGGGCCTCGTAGATAGCCCGCGCCACAATTTCTTCGTTAAAGGCCCACAGATCCTCGATGGAACCTCCGCCGCGCCCGATGATGATCACGTCCACCTCAGGCAGACGGTCCAGCGCGCGGATGCCCGCGACGATGGTGGGCGCCGCCTCGTTTCCCTGCACCAGTGCGGGATAAAGGACCAGCGAAACGCCCGGAAAGCGGCGTCGTGAAATCTGGATCATATCCTGCACCGCCGCCCCCGTGGGCGAGGTTACGATACCGATCTTCCGCGGAAAGGCCGGCAGCGGCTTCTTATGGGCCGCTTCAAAAAGACCTTCCAGCGCCAAACGCTTTTTCAGCTCTTCAAAGGCCTGATACAGCGAGCCCGTACCGAGGGGCTCCATCCGGCGGACATAAATCTGGTAGCTTCCGGTTTTCTCATAAAGTGAGACTGCTCCGTAAACCACCACCTGCTGTCCGTTTTCCGGAATAAAAGAAAGCGAGGCCGCATCAGACGCGAACATAACGGCACTGATGGCCCCGCCGTTATCTTTCAGGGTAAAATAACGGTGCCCCGCTGAATGGGGCTTGTAATTGCTGATTTCGCCGGAGATCCACAGGCCGCTCAGAATATAGTCATCGGCAATCAGATTTTTGACATGCCGGTTGACCTGCGTAACCGTGTAGACGCGGCGGCCCGCTTCACTGCTCATCTTCCGCTTTTTCGTCCGTGTTTACGGGCTTTTCGGCTGCCACTGTGGCCAGAATTCCGTTGATGAAGGCCGGCGCATTATCCTGAGAATACTTTTTGGCAAGCTCGACCGCCTCGTTGATGCTGACGGACACAGGCATGTCCTCTGCAAAGCGAAGCTCATAGACCGCCAGACGCAGAATGGCCAGATCCACCTTGGAAAGGCGGTTGATCTTCCAGCCCTGCAGCGCGCCGGCAATCAGCCGGTCAAGCTCGGCCAGATGCACGACAACGCCCTCGGTCTCGGCAATGATAAAGTCTTTATCGGTCTCGGACAGCTCCTCCTCCAGGAAATCGCGCAGATAGCGGTCGCGCAGAAGCTCGATCTCATCATTCTGGAAGGGCAGCTCATATACAATCTTAAAAATATGCTCTCTTGCAGCAGTACGGCTCAAAATATGCCTCCTAAAAGGGGACGTGCCCCGTTTGATATCATTCTTCGACTTTCAGGTCGACGATGTTCAGATTGACCTCTTTGACCTTTAATCCGGTCATGTTTTCAACAGCCGAGCGGACCTTCTCCTGAACCTCGGCGCCGATTACGGGCAGCTTGATGCCGTAGCTGATTGCCAAAGACAGCTCAACCACCGCTTCTCCCTCTTCGGTCGTATGAACGGAGATGCCCCCCTTGTTCTTCTTACCGCCCTGCGCTTTTGCCTGAGGCGCGGGATAGATTCCCTTTACGTCACTGATGGCAAGGCCGACGATAATCGCCAGGACATCATCGGCAATTCTGATCTGACCGTTTCTCTTTTCCATAAGATCCTCCATGGACATAGATTTATCATAGTATAAGCTTTTTTATGCATAAATGCAAGATAATTCTTGCCTCGCGGACCGCTTTGGGAGTATACTGACTTTTATATGGGGAGGTGTGAAATGGCTGCATCCTTAGGCAATGACTGGCAGGCTCTCTTGGAGCCTGAATTTCAGAAAGACTACTACCGGAGGCTCCGCGCTTTTCTGGCCGAAGAGTACCGCCGCAGCACGGTTTATCCGGACATGTACGAGATTTTCTCCACTCTGCAGTGCACCTCCTACCGGGACGTAAAAGTGGTGATCCTGGGACAGGATCCCTACCACGGGCCGGGTCAGGCCCACGGCTTCAGCTTCTCTGTCAAGCCGGGCATCGACATTCCTCCGTCCCTTCTGAATATATACAAAGAACTGAATAGCGATCTGGGCTGCTGTATCCCCGCCACCGGCTATCTGAAGAAATGGGCCGACCAGGGCGTTCTGATGCTGAACGCCGTCCTGACGGTCCGCGCCGGAATGGCAAACTCGCACCGGGGCATGGGCTGGGAGCCCTTCACCGATCGCATCATTGAGCTTTTGAACGAGCGGGAGGACCCGGTCGTCTTTCTGTTGTGGGGACGCAACGCCCGCGAAAAAAAAGCGCTCATCACGAACCCCCGCCACCTGGTGCTCGAAGCCGCGCACCCCTCTCCGCTGTCGGCCTACAACGGCTTCTTCGGCTGCCGTCACTTTTCGAAAACCAACGCTTTTTTGGAGTCGCTGGGCAAAACTCCCATCGACTGGCAGATTGAATAAATGCATAAAAATTTTTTTGAAGGAGACCCCGCATGAGAACCTACATCTGCGAAGCCGACTACCGGGATCAGATGGAGCAGCTTGTTCAGCCCTTCCTGGATGCCCGCGCAGAAGACGGCTTCTTCCCCGGCTACGACGGCAATCCGCTGCACTACTGCCTCTACCGCGCCGATGCGCCCCGCGGCACCGTCACCATCGTCCACGGCTTTACCGAATGCATCCCCAAGTACCGTGAATTTATCTACATGATGCTTTGCGACGGCCTGAACGTCTGTATCTACGAGCACCGCGGCCACGGAAAATCCTACCGCGTCGTAGAAAACCTGCAATATACCCACATCGACCGCTTTGATGAGTACATCGACGACCTCGACTGCTTCGTGACGCAGCTGGTCACGAGTCTCCCCGGCCCGCATTATCTCTTCTCGCACTCGATGGGCGGCGGAATCGCGGCCCTCTACCTGGAACGCGGCGGCACCTTCTTTCAGAAGGCCGTCCTCTCCTCTCCGATGGTCGCCCCGAACCGCGGCAAATACCCGCTGTGGCTGTGCAAGCTGATTTTCGGCGGCGCCGTCCTGCTCGGCAAGAAGCACGAGCGCGTCTTCACCTACCCCGCCGAGCGCGGCACGCCCGCGTGGATCGAGGCCAACGACAACTCCGAGGTCCGCTGGCGCTTCAATGAAAACAACAAGCAGGAGCATCCCGAATATCAGAACTTCGCCGCCACCTACGGCTGGCTGAACGCAAGCATCAAGGTGACGGAGCGGATCCTGGCCAAGGGTGAGCCCGAAAGCATCGTCACGCCCACCCGTCTCTACCGCGCCTCGCTCGATACCTACGTCAGCGTCGACATGATCGAGCGCTTTGCCGCACGCATTCCCGGGGCGGAGCTTATGCGCATCGAGGACTCCACCCACACGCTGTTCATGTGCAAAGACAGCGTCACCCATCCCTACTACGACAGTCTTCTTGACTATTTCTCATAATCTCACGGAGGTTACCCCATGCTGAATCCCTTGGTGTTCCAGTCCGACTTCGGCCACGCCGACGGTGCCGTCAGTGCGATGTACGGCGTCGCCTACTCGGTGTGCGAGGAGCTCAAAGTGTCCGATCTGACCCACGAAATCCCGCAATACGATATCTGGGAGGCCAGCTACCGTCTGATCCAGACCGTCTGCTACTGGCCCGCCGGCACCGTCTTCGTCTCTGTCGTTGATCCCGGCGTGGGCAGCCGGCGGCGCTCCGTCGCCGTGAAAACCGCAAGCGGACAGTACATCATCACTCCCGACAACGGTACCCTCACGCACATGCAGGAGGAAGCAAGCATCGCCGAGGTCCGCGTCATCGACGAGGAAAAGAACCGCCTGCCGGGCTCAAGCGAAAGCTACACCTTTCACGGCCGCGATATCTTCGCCTACACGGGCGCCAAGCTGGCCGCGGGCCTGATCGCCTTCGAGGACATCGGCCCCGCCGCCGCGCCGGAAAGCCTGGTGTGCCTGCCGCTCGACCCGCCCACGCTGGAGGACGGCGCCATCACCGGCACCATCGACGTGCTGGACGTCCGCTTCGGCAGCCTGTGGACCAATATTCCCCGCACGCTCTTCCTGGAGCTGGGCATCAGGGCCGGCGAAAAGGTCGAGGTTATCATCGAGAACCGCGGCCGCACCGTCTACCACACCTCGCTTGTCTACGCGCATTCCTTCGCGGATGCCTATATCGGCGAGGCCCTCGTCTACTCCAACAGCCTCGACCGCATGGCCGTCGCCATCAATCAGGGCAATTTCTCCCGCGCCTACTGCGTCGGGACCGGCATTGCCTGGAAGCTCGTCCTGAAAAAGCCGGAAGAAAACAGATAAAGTCCAAAAAGGAGGAACGCCATGAGTCATCCCGAGGGCGCCCGTCCGGTCATCGAGTTCAGGGATTTTTCGTTTCAGTACTTCGCGCAGAAAAATCCGACGCTCCATGACATCAATCTAAGCATATACGAGGGTGAAAAGGTTCTGATCGTCGGTCCCTCCGGCAGCGGAAAATCCACCCTGGCCAACTGCATCAACGGTCTGATTCCCTTCTCTTATCACGGCGAAATGAAGGGCAGCCTGCTCGTCATGGGCAAGGAAACCAAAAATCAGAGCCTCTTCGAAATCAGTCAGTCCGTCGGCACAGTCCTGCAGGACCCTGACGGGCAGTTTCTGGGCCTCTCCGTCGGAGAGGACATCGCCTTCGCCCTTGAAAACGAATGCGTCCCGCAGGAGCTCATGAAGGAAACGGTGCTCCGTACGGCCGCAACCGTCGGCATGGACGATTTCCTCACGCATTCCCCCTACGAGCTTTCCGGCGGCCAGAAGCAGCGCGTCTCCTTCGCGGGCGTCACCGTGCACGATGTCGGCATCCTGCTTTTCGATGAGCCGCTGGCCAACCTGGATCCCGCTACGGGCAAGTCCTCGATCGACCTCATCGACCGCATCAAAAACAAATACAACAAGACCGTGCTCATCATCGAGCACCGCCTGGAGGACGTCCTCTACCGCGCCGTGGACCGCATCATCGTTGTCAGTGAGGGCCGCATCGCCGCGGACATGACGCCGGATGAGCTGATGGAGGCTGCCATTCTGCCGGAGCTGGGCATCCGCGAGCCGCTTTGGGTGACTGCGCTGCGCTACGCCGGTGTGCCGGTAACGAAGGCACTCCGGGCGGGCCGTCTGGAAACTCTGGATATCGGCGCGGTGGCTGAGCCGCTCCGCCGCTGGGATGCCGCGCAGAAGCCCCGTCCCGCGCGGGAAAGCCGCCCCGCCATCCTGGAGGCCAAAAATGTCTGCTTCTCCTATACCCGCAATAAGCCCATTCTGAAGGATATCTCCTTCCGCATCGAGGAAGGGGAAATGGTCTCCATCGTCGGCACGAACGGCGCCGGCAAATCCACCCTGGCCAAGTGCATCTGCGGCCTGGTGAACGGCGTCGAGGGCGAGCTTCTGCTCCCCGGAAAGTCCATGGAGGGCTCCACCATCAAGGAACGCAGCCACGACATCGGCTATGTCATGCAGAACCCCAACCAGATGATCTGCAAGCCCATGATCTTCGACGAGGTGGCCCTGGGACTCCGCCTTTCCGGCCTGTCCGAGGAGGAAATCACCGAGCGCGTTGATCAGGCGCTTACGGTCTGCGGCCTCTATCCCTTCCGCAAGTGGCCCGTCTCGGCGCTCTCGTTCGGCCAGAAAAAGCGCGTGACCATCGCTTCCGTCCTGGTCATGCAGCCCAAGCTCATCATCCTGGATGAGCCCACCGCCGGCCAGGACTCCCGCCACTACACCGACATCATGGAGTTTCTGAAGGAGCTCAATGAATCGGGCGTCACCATTGTGATGATCACCCACGATATGCACCTGATGCTCGAGTACACGCCGCACACCCTCGTCATCCACGACGGACAGATCATCCACGACGGCACGGCCGTCACGGCCCTGACCACCGCTTCCATCGCCGACCGCGCCAGCCTGAAGCTGACCTCTCTGTACGAGCTGGCCGAACGCGCGGGCCTGGAGGATTCGGAGCGCTTCGTGCAGCACTTCATCGACTATGAGGAGGAGGTGCGCCATGCAAGATAAGCTCTTCGATTACGTGGAACGCCACAACCTCATCTACGATCTCTCCGGTCTGACGAAGCTGATCTGCTTCCTGCTCTGCACGATGGCGGTCATGTTCTCCTACGACCTGCGCTTCATTCTGGGCGTCGCCGTCTTCTCCATCATCCTGCTCAAAATCTCCGGCATCCGCTTCAGCCAGATCAAGGTGATGCTCATCTACGTCATCATCTTCCTGGTCATCAATTTCGTCCTGACCTTCCTTTTCAGCCCGACCTACGGCTGCGAGCTCTACGGCACGCGCCACGAGCTCTTCACGATTTTCGGACGCTACGTGGTCACGAAGGAGCAGCTTTTCTACCAGTGCTCCAAGACCTTCAAGTACGCCTCGGTCGTACCGCTCGGCATCATTTTCTTCCTGACGACGCACCCCAGTGAGCTGGCCGCCTCTCTGAACCGCATCGGCGTGCCCTACAAGGCCTCCTTCGCACTTTCCCTGACGCTCCGCTACTTCCCGGACATCATGCGCACCTATCAGGACATCTCCCTGGCCCAGCAGAGCCGCGGCCTGGACCTGTCCAAAAAGGAAAAGCTCGGCAAGCGCATCAAGAACACGGTCAGTATCCTGGTCCCCCTCATTTTCTCCACCCTGAACCGCATTGACATCATCGCCAACACGATGGACCTGCGCGGCTTCGGCAAGGAGAAAAAGCGTACCTGGTACGCCGCCCGGCCCATGAAACGCGCGGACTGCATCGCGCTCCTCGTCTGTCTCCTGGTCCTTGGCGTCGACCTCTATCTGATCTTCTTTGTAAACCACAGCAAATACTGGAATCCCTTTGTGTGAGGCATGAATATGATTGATTACACCAAACCCATGCTGGTCTTCCAGACCGATTTCACCTACGCGGAGGGCGCCGTCTCCTCCATGTACGGCGTCGTCAAGCGCGTTGACCGCACCCTGGAAATCATCGACGGCACCCACGAGCTGCCCCAGTACGACACCTGGAGCGCCAGCTACCGCCTCTACCAGAGCCTGCGCTTCTGGCCCGAGGGCACGATCTACATTTCCGTCGTGGATCCCGGCGTCGGCACGAGCCGCCGCGCCTGCGTCGCCAAGGTAAAGGGCGAGGAAGGCGGCTTTTACTACGTGGTCACCCCCGACAACGGCGCCCTCACCCATATCAAGGCCTTTATGGGCATCGAGGAGGTCCGTCAGATCGACGAGCGCATAAACCGCCTGCACGGCATGGGCACCGAGGATGTTTCCATCTTCCAGGGCCGCGACGTCTTCGGCTACACCGCAGCGCGCCTGGCCTCCGGCATCATCGACTTTGAGGGCGTCGGCCCGGCCTACCCCGTGGATGAGATCGTCACGCACCCTCTGCCTCAGCCGGATTTAGCGCCCGGTAAGGCCTCCGGCATCATCGAGATCGATGACCCGAACTTCGGCAATGCCTGGTCCAACATCCCCACCGCGGCCCTGCTCGCACACGGCTTCTCCTACGGCGATACCGTCCGCGTCACCGTCAAGCACGCCGGAGAAAAGATCTACGAGGCCGCGCTTCTTTTCGTCCACAGCTTCGGCGATGTCGAAAAGGGCTCGGACCTTCTCTACAACAACGAGCTCTCCAAAATCGGCCTGGCCACCAGTCAGGGCAATTTCTGCCGGAAAAACGGCGTCGCTTTCGGCGGCGAATGGAGAATTTTTCTTGACAAAGTGTAATGAATGTCGTAGACATTTATTATAAACATCTACCTAGGAGGAATAGTATTATGAAGAAGTTATTCAGCTTCAAAACCCGTCAGATCGTCGCGACCGCTCTGGGCGCCGCTCTGTTCATGGTTCTGTTCATGTTTGTAAAGGTTCCTACCGGTATTCCGGAAACGGATATCCAGACCGCGTACGGTCTCGGCGGCTTCCTGGCGGCCCTGTTCGGCCCCATCGCCGGTTTCCTGATTCAGTTCATCGGCCACGCTCTGTCTGATGCCATCCAGTACGGCACCCCCTGGTGGAGCTGGGTCATCGCCTCCGGCATCGCCGGCTTCGGCTTCGGCTTCGCTTATCGCAAGAATAAGGTTGAGGACGGCATCTTCGGCTGGAAGGACGTCCTTCGCTTCAACCTGATTCAGATCATCTCCAACCTCATCGCCTGGGTTGTCGTTGCTCCCGTTCTGGACATCGTCATCTACGGCGAGCCCGTCAATCTGGTCTTCACTCAGGGCCTGGTAGCTGCCGCCTCCAACATCGTTGCGACCGGCGTTATCGGCAGCCTGCTTCTGTGGCTGTACTCCAAGACCCGCGCGAAGAAGGGCAGCCTTGACGCTGAATAAGACCTTCTGAACGGTATTTCCCCAACCAAAAAGCCGCTATATTCAGCGGCTTTTTTTATTGCAAAAAACAATTTACAGAATAATCTCTTTTCCCGGCTTCAGCGCTTCCAGGCGATCGCCCAGAACCTCCTTCAGCCACTCGTAGGCAATCCGCCCCGTACAGTGCCCGGAATAAAACGTCGCCCCGCTTGCTGCAAGAAGCTTCGCGGCAAGCGCCCGGACCTCCTCCTTCGAATAAGCGCAGGACGCCGGTCCGCTTACGCCCATCAGATGAAATCCGCCTATATAGGCCCTGATCTTCTTCCCGGGGAAAGCTCGCTGAACCTCCTCGAGTGCAATATCGACGCCGGAATGCGAGCAGCTGTTAAAGCATATCAGCTCTCCGTCCTCTTCGAAGACCAGCGTCTGCTCGTGGCTGAAATCATCGCAGCTCAGTTTGTTATCTGACAAAGCGCACATGTGGGTGCGCCTGGCACGCTCCAGGATGTCCGGGGAGCTGTGGGGAACAAGGTATATGCCCTCCTCAATTTCGGCTTCCCCGTCAAGATATTCGAAACGGTCCCCGTATTGGTCAAGCAGGCCTTCCGGAATGCCGATGTACTTCCTGATCGGACCGGCTATTTTATAATAGCAGCGGTTCCGGGCTGTCTGCTGCAGGTATACCTTCGCCTTCTGATTCCGTTCAAAAAAGGCCGCGTAGCCGCCGGCATGGTCATAATGCGCATGCGAAAGAAAGGCTTTATCGATCCTGCTCAGATCGACGGACAGCTTTTCCGCGTTCTTCGCAAAAAGTCCGCTGGCGCCGCTGTCGATCAGATAGGCCTTTTGGCGGTACTCCACATAAAGGCATAGGCCGTGTTCGGCGAACAGGCCCTCCGTCTCCGTATTTTCGATCAGAACCTTAATGACCATATCCGTCCGCTTCCTTCCGGAGAATCCGGATCTTGTCCCAGCTGACCTCCTTGGTCAGACCGTCATCCAGATACTGCTCGTAGCTATCGCCGTCGCCCAGAAGGCGCACATCGGAAAGATCCATATCCCCGGTGCTCCGGCAGTAGGGACCGACCGGTACCAGGTGATCCTTCCGGATCCAGAAGACGACCTCGTTCAGCGGGACCTCGACCTCGTATTCGCCGGCGGAAACATCGCGGGTGATAAAGATGCGGCCGTTGTAGCGCACCTCGGTCATCGCCTCCGGCAGATAGACAAGGCGTCCCGAGGCCCCCTGCTCCAGAACCGGGGCGATCATGATGCTTTCGCCGACCAGCAGCTGGTCCTCCAGGCGTCTGGCCTTTTCGTCCTCGGGCCAGACAAAGCCAAGCGGCTTGATATACATATCACGTCTGAGCGCCGCCTTCACAAACTCGGAATAGATATAGGGCAGAAGGCGGTAGCGCAGGGAAATGACATCCCGGAAGGCGGCCACAGGCTTGAAACGGTAGGGCTCCTGCCGGATCGTGCCGCAGGAGGAGTGGTTGCGATAGAGCGGGATGAAGTCGGACAGGGCGCACCAGCGAAGCAAAAGCTCCCGTTCGGCGTGACCGCCGAAGCCGCCCGTATCGGCACCGCTGAAAAGCAGACCGCTCATGTTCAGGCCGGGCATCATGGTAAGGTTGCGGCGGAGCATCTCCCAGCTGGAGTGGTTATCGCCGGTCCAGACACCGCTGTAGCGGTGCGTTCCGATGTAGCTTGAACGTGAAAAAAGCATGTAGCGCTCGGGCAGGATCTCGCCGAGGGCCTTGCCGGTGCCCATGGCCATGAAGTGGCCGAAGACGTTGTGCACGTCGTAGTTGCGCATCAGACGGCCGTCGTAATTATGGTAGAAGCTCATGTATTCCTCCGCCTTCGCGCTGGGCGCGGAAAGGTCGGAGGGGATTTCGCGAGGTGTAAACTCATCCACGCCCGCATGATGGCCTTCCATGAAGAAGATGGCCGGCTCGTTCATATCGATCCAGAAGCCGCGGACGCCCTGATCGGTCAGACGCTTGAATTCGCGTCCGAACCAATTGCGCGCCTCCGGACGGCAAAAGTCGGGGAAATGCGTCATGCCGGACCAGACCTGCGCCTTGAAATAAGCACCGTTTTCGTCCTTGCAGAAGTAATCGTTGGCCACGCCGGCATCATAGGTAGGATTGCCGGGCTCGATTTTGACGCCCGCATCGATGATGGGCACCACATGCACGCCCTTCTCCAGCAGCTTCTCCGTGCACTGCGAAAGGTCCGGGAAGCGGCGCTTGTTGACCGTGAAGTCAATAAAGCGGTCCATATAATCGATATCCATGCAGATATAATCCAGAGGGATACCGTATTCATCGTATTTGGCCGCAATGCCCTCCAGTTCTCTGGCGGTCTTGTAGCCCCAGCGGCTCTGGCCGTAGCCGAAGGCCCACAGCGGCGGAATATAGCTCTGTCCGATGACATACAGAAAGCTTTTGGTGATTTCGTAGGCCGATTCGCCTTCGATGATATAGACGATCAGGTCGCGCGTTTCGGCGAAGATATCGAGACGGCCGCTTCCGTCCACATCGACGTCCACGACCACGCGGGACGGCGTATCGAAGAAAAAGCCGAAGCGGTGCGCTCCCTCCACGACGGCGAAGCAGTGGCTTCCGTACATGGACGGCATCTCATCCCTGTGAGTCGGATTGTCCGTGTTGAACATGATGTAGCGAGCACCTCGCTTGTTGATGCCGCGCATCGTCTCACCCAGGCCGTAAACGATATCATCCGTAGCCAGCGGCGCGGAAAAATTCAGGCTTTCCGCTCCGTCCTCGAAGGCCTCCTCTACCGTGAAATAGGGCAGACTCCCCAGCCCTTCAGGGACGGACTCCACCACCGCTTCAGTCTCAAAAGGTCTTCCAAAGATGAACTTCCTGATCATTTCGTTCTGTATCTTCCTTACTTTTCGTTTAAAAGGGACGCAATATTTTCGGTCGTCAGCTCAATGTGACGCCGCGCACAGTCGCGTGCCTTCTCCGGCTCGTGCGCCAGGACTGCCTCATAAATGGCACGGTGCTCGTTCACCGTATGCTCCGCGCGGCCGTCGCGCGACATGGACGCCTTGCGGATGCGGGAGGCATACACATGCATTTCGGAAAGGACAAAGCCCAGCATGCGGCTGCCCGAAAGCTCGTACATGGTCTGATGAAAGGCATCGTCCGCGGCCAGCATTTTGTCCGCGTCAAAATCCTCCAGAATGGACTCCATCTCCTGCACCAGCTTGCTCAGTGCCGCGATTTCCTTGTTGTCAGCGCGCTCGGCCGCACGCTGCGCCGCCAGCCCCTCCAGCTCGGAGCGGATCGAATAGATGTCGCGGATATCCTCGGCGCTGATGCCGTTGACCATGGCGCTGCGGTTCTGGCGGATGATGACCAGGTTCTCCTGCTCCAGCAGGCGCAGCGCCTCGCGGACAGGCGTCCGGCTGACGTTCATCTGCTGAGCCAGGCTGACCTCCGTCAGCGTGGTCCCGTTTTCGTATTCACCCGAAAGAATGGCGCGCTTCACCTGAGAATAGACCTGAACGGTCAGGTTGGGGGCCTTGGGGTAGGAAGCGTGTTCGTTCATTTAAATCTCCTTTGCGCTCTCGGCGGCTAACGACTGCTGAAGCAGCAGCTGATCCGTCAGCTCATCATCGGTAATGGCCGTGACACGGCCGGCGGCATACTGCGCGTCGACCCAATCCTTGATGCCGACGACGATGGGGTCGTGCTTGTCGAGGGCGCTCTCGCCGGAAAGGCCCAGCTTCCGGTTGACCCAGATGGCGATTCCGGAGATACCGGAGGTGTTCGAAATCAATACCTTGGGCGGGCGCTTCAGCAGAAGCTCCGTGTTGAAAATGTTATAAACTTCCTCGTTTTTCATCATGCCGTCCGCATGCACACCGGCGCGGGTCGCGTTGAACTCTTCACCGACGAAGGGCGTGCGCGGAGGAATCTGATAGCCGAGCTCATTTTTGAAGTAGTCTGCGATCTCGGTGATGACCG
>JAZRWR010000002.1:0-12233 GCA_045599825.1 Bianqueaceae bacterium
GCGGCAGTCTGCTTTCTGCCTCATAGGAATCTCACCTCTGCCGGGTTCTCCGCCAGCTCCGTAGAGAAGTATCATTGGCCCCAGACCTGTCATCGCCATACCGGGAGCAACCCGATATTTGCGGCACTGGATTCTCGCTACTTTTATAAAAAGGTCAAGGCGTACATGCCGTGCGGCTCATCAGTCTGGTTAACGTACCTGATGACCTGTGTATTCAGTTTTCAAGGAGCGCCGAAGCGGTACTCCTTGTCGGGAGGAGTGGCCCCTTCACTATACTTGGACAAAGGGGTGCCAAAATGTGGCGTTTTTTCAGAAAAAAGTTTAAAAATTTTTTTGAGCATAAAAAAAGGCTGCATCGTACAATACATACGTGCAACCAAAATGAATAAAAGCCAGCTTATTCACGAAGAAATAAACTGGCTTTATGGTTTGATATTTTTTGTTTTTTCGATGAAAAATGGCTTGCCATTATCCACCATTCAAAAACGCCTATATGCAACCGCCGGAGCGGCTCTGGTTGCAAATTGGTTGCACAAAAACGGAAATTTTATTCTAATTTTTGTGCACTGGCTTATTGCTCAGCCTCGAATATGCCAAAAACCTTTGTTTTACGGGGTTTTTCGGCGTTTTTTGAGACTTTTCAAAATTATTCTTTGCAACCGTTTTGCAACACTTTACAAGTAGACCTTATTCCCACTCAAACAGTCTTTCAATCAAATTAAAGAGGCCCTTTCTCTTCTCGCCTTCATCGATGTCGGCCTCCACGAGCCGCCCGAAAATATCAAAGCGCGCGGGCACCTTCCCGCTCAGCGCTTTGAGAGGCTTTGCGATGTCGGCCGCGAACTCGTGGGCGAAAATTTCCGAAGAAATGTCGGCCTCCGTGCGCTTTGTGGACGCGCCTAAGTCGCTTTTCACAATGCGGCTTGCGTATTCGCGGTTTTTCCGATTATACAGCAATCCCTCCTGATCCGCCGGAAGCTGCACGTCGCCTTCGACCAGCTTCCTCTTTGCAAGCAAAGCATCTACTGCCGCGAAGTTTTTCCCTTTTTTGCTGGCTTTGATGTTTTTCAGGCAGGCCCGCACGACGAGGACGGCAGAAAAAGCAAGCGAAATCCCTGCCGCTCCCTTCAGAAGGCGCGGCCATTTGCCGGAAGATTCAGACATAGGCGCTCCTCACACAACGGTAATTCTGCCTTCGACGTGGGCGTCGAGGTCGTGGCTGTCGGCGAGGAGCTCCTCGTAGACGCTGCAGCAGGAGGTGCAGACCACGCGCGGACGGCGGTTGGCCGCGACCTCGACGAAGGGCACGCCGAAGAATTCCTCGAAGTTGTTGTAGTGGTAGTCCTGGATGGCGACCTTGACGCGGGCGGTGTCCGGCAGATCCTCGCCGTTGAATTTGAACTCCAGGAAGCGTTGCTCGGCGCGCGACCAGACGACGTGCAGCTGCCTGGAATATTGGTAGAATTCGGTGTGGGCGCCGGTGAAGGCCTCTTCGCGCAGGACATAAGCCACCATGCGCTTGAGCTGGGCGCCGGTCACCTCGACCATGTGGAGCGAGTCGTCGTAGGGGAAGAACTCGCGCAGGTCCTGCAGGTGCAGGACGGGGCCGAGCTTGGGCAGGCGCAGGCTGCCGCTGCCCAGGATCATCAGGTCGAAGCTGGAGCCGTCCTGCATGATGTCGGCGAAGAGGTTGCCGAGCTCGGTTTCCTGGTAGCGGCTGGGGTGCGTGAGCTCGCGTTTGAAGGTCGTGAGAACGGCACCGTATTTGCGGTCGGTTTTTTCTTTGTAGCTGCGGATGACGTCCTCGAGAATGAGGTCCTTTTCGCAGTGGTCGGAGTCGACGGGGTCAATGAAGGCCTCGAAGCTGCGCAGCTGGTGATTGGGGAAGAAGCTGAGCTCGATGCGGCCGACCTGATCGGAGCCGGTGCCGGCCTGGACAATCGGGATGCCGTTGACGACCTCGGGCTTCTCGAGCAGGGTGTGGCTGTGGCCGCCGATGATCAGGTTGACGCCGAGGGCCGCGTCCAGAAGCTCCGCGAGCTTGCGGTCCTCGTCGATGCCGATGTGCGTCAGGAGGACCGTGTAGTCGGTGTCGACGGTCTTGTAGGTGTCGACGATGGCGCGGACTTCCTCCGCGGCGGCGCGGACATCGACGAAGCTTCCGATGACGCTTTCGGTCTTGGTCTGCGCGAGGATTTCGTCGGTGATGATGCCGATGAAAAGCACCTTGACACCGCCCTTTTCAATGATGCAGTAGGGCTTGAAGAGGCGCTGATGGTTGGTTTTGATGAAGATATTGGCGTTGACGATGGGGAAGCGTGCGCATTTTTCGATAAAGAGGATGTGCGCCAGTCCGTAGTCGATTTCGTGGTTGCCCAGGGTCACAACGTCGGGGCTCAGGAGGTTCATCATCTCGATGGTGGAGACACCGCGGTACTCGCTGTCGATGATAGAGCCCTTGAACATGTCGCCTGCGACGGCATAAAGGACATTCTGCTTGCTCTCGCGCTGCGCCCTCAGGTAGCCGGAGAGGAGGGGCAGGCCGCCGATTTCGCGTTTGCCGATTTTGCGCTCGGGCAGAAAATCACCGTGAATATCGTTGGAATGAATAATGGTCAGACGGATGTCATCAGCCATGGGAATACCTCCTGGAAAATGATTAGCTACAGTGTAAGAAAAAAGTGAGCGGATGTCAAGGGCGCAGCGCGCGTATTGCTTGGGCGCGTCATAACGAAAAATACCGCAAGCACAAACGCGCCCCTCGAAAACGAAGCCTCGGGCAATACGCGCAGCGCGCGTATTGCTTGGGCGCGTCATAACGAAAAATACCGCAAGCACAAACGCGCCCTTGACCCCCCCCTAATATCATGATAAAATAACCTTGGTTTATATATAAAACACCAACAAAATCCATATCACCAGGAGGTCCCCGATGAAAAAATTGCTTTTTGTTCCTGTTTTCTGTGCGTGTCTTGTGCTTCTCTGCGCCTGCCGCCCGGCAAGCCCCCGCAGCGTCTCCGGTTATTATGTTCTTACCTCCGGTGACGAGCTCCAAACTCCTTACCTGCTCTTCGGGGAAAAGGACGGCTCCTTCCGCTTTGGGAATTCTCTGAGGTACGACTATGCCCCCGACGGCAGCTATCAGCAGGTAGGACACTACATCTACGCGGAGACCAGGGCTTTTCGCTTTGTTCTGAAGCAAAGCGGGCAAAAGCTCAAGCTGGTCGCCTTTTCCGCTGACAACAACGACTTCGACTTCAGCGAGGGCATGCGCTTCAAGCCCTACCAACCCAAGCTGCCGACCGAATGAGCTTCTTCACGCGGCCGGAGAGACGTCCGACTCCCGCTTCCAAATAAAAAGGCTTCCGCCCGGAGCTTCAAGCTCCGTCGGAAGCCTTTCTTTTATTCGTTGGTATAATTATCAAAATAGCCCTGCACCAGCACAACGGGGGTGCCCTTATCGCCGGAGCCGGAGGTCAGGTCGCAAAGCGAGCCGATCAGGTCGGTCAGCTGACGGGGGGTCGTGCCCTCGGAGGCCATCTGGCCTACCAGATTGCCTTCCTTAGCGCGGATGCTGTCGGAAATAGCGGCCTTCAGGGCATCGCCGGAGAGGTCCTTGAAATCGTTGTCGGCCAGATATTTGAGCTTGAGCTCGTTGGGCGTTCCGACCAGGCCGGCGGTGTGGAAGGGAGAAACGATGGGGTCAGCCAGCTCCCAGATCTTTCCGCGGGGATCCTTGAAGGCGCCGTCACCGTAGACCATGACCTCTACGTTTTTGCCGGTGGCCGCCTTGATGCGGGCGGCGATTTCATCGACCACAGGCTGGGCGTCACGCGGGAAGAGCTTGACCTCGTCTTCGGTGGCCTTGTTGGAGCCGAGCAGACCGTAGTTTTCATTGTAGCCGCTGCCGTTGACGGGGGCGTTCAGGATCTCATCCAGTCCGTAAACGCGCTTGGCGCCGGCGGCCTTGAGGACGCGTTTGGTGCGCTGGCGGGTGTGGATATCGCAGCACAGGACACTGTCCGTGTAATCCAGGATGGCCTGCGCATGATTGGCGAAGATGATTTCGGCCTCGGCGCCGCACTCGCGGATGAGGCTGCCGTAGTATTCGACGTAGTCGACGCCGGTGAAGGGGTGACGGACAATGCCGAAAAGCTCACGGTAGCGGGCCTCGGTCAGCACGTCGGAATAGGGATTGACGCCGGCCTCGTCCAGCATGTCGAGGCTGACAAGCTCGTTGCCCACCTCGTCAGAGGGGTAGGAGAGCATCAGCACGACCTTTTTGGCGCCCATGGCGATGCCGCGCAGGCAGATAGCGAAGCGGTTGCGGGAAAGGATTGGGAAAATGACACCGACGGTTTCGCCGCCCAGCTTGGCGCGGACGTCCTCGGCAATGGCGTTGACCGATGCGTAGTTGCCCTGCGCGCGGGCGACGACAGACTCCGTTACGGCGATGACGTCACGGTCGCGAAGCTCAAAGCCTTCACTTTCAGCCGCAGCCAGAACGCTGTCGCTGACGATAGCGGCTAAATCGTCCCCTTTGCGGATAATGGGGCAGCGAATGCCGCGGGAAACGGTACCAACCAGTCTTTCACTGTTCTTCATTTTCAGGTTTCTCCCATCAAACAATATCCGAACGCAGGCAGACGCCCGCGCACATGTATTCGGAAAAAAATACTTTAAGATTATACAGAAGAATACTCCGAAATGCAAGTTTTTTTTGCGCGGATAAGGGACGTTCCGCCGCAATGCGGAACGGGGCAGCGGACGTGCCTCTGCAATGCCGCGGGCATGCCGCCGATACCTATTCGGGCCACACATCTGCCCGGACGCGCCCTATTCGGACAGTGCGCATGCCGGACGCACGCCGCACAGCTCCGCAAGCGTGAGGAGGAGCTGTGCGCTGCCCTCTGCCCGGAAGGACGAAATCCGGAGCGGTTCGTCCGCCTTCAAAGGCGAAAAACGAAGAATCTCCTCCGCCCGGGCGCTGCCGATGGCATCCAGAAAGCTGCGGCGCGCCGCCAGCCCGTTCAAAAGGGACAGAATTCTTAAGCGAAGATAAGCCTCTGCCTCCGCAGGACTCGCCTCCGGCGGCAGTCTGACAAAGGCTCCCGGCCCGGGCTCCGCCTCTGCACCTCCGTCCTCCTCCCGGTACAGGGCGCACCAAAGGGACGCTTCTTCAGCGCAGAGAGCGGCCCCGCTCCCGGAAAGGGCCTTCTGCCACAGCTGCCACAGCTCCTCCATGGGAAGCGGCTCCTTCAGCCGGAAGAGGGCGTTCAGCTTTTCTCCTTCCTGAAAGGAGGCCGACTGAAGCTCGGAAAAGGAAAGCTCCTGCAAGGGCTCCGACTCCGCCATCAAAAAGCCGTTCCGGATCAGGAGGGCCTTATAGACCGAGCCGGAGGGTGTTTGCAGGCAGATTTCGTATTCAGCCTCCCCCAGACTCTGCACCCGCGCCGAGCAGCCGTAAAGCTCAGGTCGGAACAGCTCGGCGTACAGATCCATGTCCTCTTCGATGACCGGCCGGCCCTTGCTTTCCTCCGCAGGATTGTAGAAAAAGCGGTTCTCCAGACGCGGCAGCCAGAAGGCGCCCGCTGCCACCAGAGCCAGCACCGCCGCGCCCACCGCCAGCCCCAGCTGCACGAAGCTGCGCCTCAGACGCTTTTTCAGCAGCCGGGTAAAGGCCTCCTCTTCTTCCCGGAGCGACTCGGGCAGCTCAAGCTCCGGCAGCTTCCAATCATTCATAATAGTAGTCCTCCAAATATTTCTTCAGTTCTTTTTTGGCGCGGCAGCAATGCACCCGCACCGAGGTTTCCGAAAGCGAAAGCCGCTCGGCGATCTCACGGTAAGGCAGCTTTCCGTAGTAATACAGGCGGACGATCTCCGCCTTGGGCGAGGGCAGCCTGGCCAGTGCCTCCTCAACCCTTTTCGTGCGTTCCTTTCCCAGAACGCTTTCAGCCGGCGAAAGGCCCGGTCCGGGACGGTCGGCCGGCAGCTGATCCGTCTGCTTCTGAAGCTCCTGCTTCCGGTAGTTGAAATAGAGGTTGCGTGCTACGCGGTACAGCCAGGCGCGCAGATTGTCCCGACATTCCGGCAGCGCAAGCAGCGCCTTCAGAAAGGTTTCTTCCACCAGGTCCTCTGCCAGCTCTTCATTCCCGCAAAGGCGGAATAAATAGACATACAGTTCCTTCTGATAACGTTCATACAAGCACCTGACCGGGTCATCCACCCGTAATGCCTCCTTTCCGCTAATATGCTCGTTTATTATATATAACAACAAAATCGCGAATTTGTTTCACGAAATTGACCCTTGTTTACAACTATGCTATAATAAGCCGAAATACTGGAAAGGACGGTTTTACGCATGAGAAAACTGTTAGTCACCGCTTTTGAGCCCTTCGGAGGGCAGAGCCTGAACTCCTCCTGGGAGGTCGCCAAGGCCCTGCCGGATACGGTCCTGGACTGGGAGATCTATCGCATGAGAATTCCCGTCACCTTCGACAAGGGCACGATGCAGGCCGTTAATGACCTGCGCGGCGTTGACCCGCTTGCCGTTCTGTGTCTGGGTCAGGCCGCCGGACGCGCGGCTGTCACGCCCGAGCTCTTCGCCCACAATCTGCGCTACGCCGCACAGCCCGATGCCTTAGGCGCCCTGCCGCAGGATACGCCCGTCATCGCCGGAGGACCGCTCGCCCTGATGAGCACCCTGCCGGCGCGCCGCATGGCTGAGGCCATCGCCGCGGAAGGCATCCCCGCCCGTCTCTCCTACGATGCCGGCACCTACGTCTGCAACGAGCTTTTCTACCGCATGCTGAGCAATTTCGACCGCCCGCCCTTCAAGGTCGGCTTCATTCATCTGCCCCTTCTGCCCGAGCAGACGGCCGAGGGTACGCCCGACGAGGGCAAGCCCTCCCTCACCCTTGAACAGATGACCGCAGCCGTCGTCCGCGCCATCGAGGAGTTCGACTGATGAAATATTACGGCAAATTCCGCGAGGTCCGCTTCTGCGACATCACCCCCGGCGGCAGCCTGCGCACCCTCCTCGAAAAAGAAAAAACCGGTATCCCCGGCCATCTGAACGAAATCGGCTATCCCTTTGACAAGCCCTGCTGGAGCACAAAGGAGGCCACCGAAAGCTGGGCGGCCAACTGGTGGCCCTACGAGCAAAGCGCCTACTGGATCGATTCGCTGGTCCGCACCGCCGCCCTGCTGGACGACGAAGCGCTCTACGAAAAGGTCCGCGGCCAGGTCGAGGCGGCTCTGGAGCAGGCCGACCCCTATATCGGGCCGGACATCATCCGCGGGCAGGGCAACAGCTACCGCTGGCCGCACGCGGTCCTCTTCCGCGCCCTCTACGCCCTGTGGAGCAAAACGGGCGATGAACGCATCATGGAGAAAATGCGCGCGCACTTCCTGAACGACCGGGACTACGACTACGCCTACGACCGCAACATCGTCGGCGTCGAAATGATGCTGCGCGTGGCCGAGCACTTCGGCGACGACGAGCTCTTCGCCCTGGCCGAGCGGAACATGGAAAAGTACCTCGAGTCCTTCGCGCCCGCCTCCGACTACCTCTTCTACCAGATGAACGGTCTGCCGGACGAGTTCAATCCGCACAAAGACGACTGCAATATGTTCGGAAACTATGTGAACCTCTTCCACGGCGTTTCCTACAACGAAATCGGCAAGCTGCCCGCCGTCTACTACCTCTACAGCGGCAAGCAGGAGGCGCTCGACCTCACCAAAAAAATCTACCGCGTCATCGAGAATAAGCACATGATGCCCGACGGCGTCAATTCGAGCGGTGAGTTCCTGATCGGCACGGGTGCGCAGGTGGTGCACGAATCCTGCGATATTTCCGACTTCACCTGGTCCATGGGCTACCTGCTCGAGGCCACCGGCGACAGCCGCTACGCGGACAAGATCGAATGGGCCATGCTGAACGCCTACCCTGCCGCTATGGACGAGAACTACCGGAGCTTCCAGTATTTCTCCTCCGTGAATCAGGTCGTCGCCGCGCGCGACAGCTGCTACCTGCGCTACTTCGCCGACGAAAAGATGGCCTTCCAGCCGCTGCACAACCCGCAGTGCTGCGCAGGTAACCTGGGCCGCGCCCTGCCCAACTATCTGCTGCGCTTCTACCAGGAAAGCGAGGACGGCCTGGCCGTCAGTCTCTACGGCGATGTCTGCTACCACGGCAGGCGCATGGAGCTCCGCCAGTCCGGCGGCTACCCCTACGGGGACGAGGCCTATCTCGACGTCATCCGCGCCGAGGAGGGCAAAAACTGCCTTAAGCTTCGTCTGCCCGCCTGGAGCATCCGTACTGAGCTTCTTCTGAACGGTGAGCCCGTCCGTCTGGACCCCGTCAACGGCTACCAGTCCGTCTATGTCCACGCAGGCGACCGCCTGTGCCTTCGCACCAAAAAGCAGTTCGAACCGCACGACGGCACCGACGGCGGTGTCTATTTCACCTATGGGCCCTTCCTGCTGAGCCTCAAAATCGAAGAAAAGCGCGAAACCGACCCGCTTGCCAAGCTTGCCACCGAGGACTTCCCGGCCTTCAATCTGACACCCGCGTCCGAGTGGCGCTATGCCGTGAGCGGCTTCGAGGAGCCCACACTCGAGAAGCCCCTCTGCGACGGCGGCGCTCCCTTTGAAATCTCCATCGCCGCGAAGCGGCTGAAGGGCTGGGAGCTGAAAAGGTCAATTTCGGCAAGAAGGGGCTGCGCGTCTTCACGCCGCCCATTCCCGCGCCCGGCTTTATCCGGCGTCATCTGGGCGAGGACTGCCGCATCACGCTGGTGCCCTACGGCAGCACGAATCTGCGCCTCACCGTTTTCCCCAAATACGACTCCATCAAAAAAATACTTCCCTGAAAACCAAACAAAAAGTCCCCTGCGGCGAGCACTTGAACGGTATCGCTTCAAATGCCCGCCTCAGGCGGGTGCCCAGGAACACTTTTGCAGGTTCCTGCCGGGAATTTTCTCATTTCAACTAATGAAGGCCTTGCGCCGGCATTTGTTTGCCGGCGCAAGGCCTCTGTTTTAATGAAATGAGAAAATCAATCTGTCCTTAAGAGTACTCCTCCTCAAGGGACGCTTTTCCTCGTTTCTTAAACTTTTTGATTTTCTCTCCGGTATTCGGCCGGGCCCATGCCCGTGTACTTCTTGAAAACCGTCGAAAAGGCGTTGCGTGAGCTGAAGCGGAACGCCGCGGCAATCTCCGAGATCGACTCGTCGCTGTAGGCCAGCTTGGATTTAGCCGCCGTCACGCGCGCATCGCGGATGTATTCGTTGATGCTGACGCCCATTTCGCTGTGGAACTTGCGGGAGAAGTAGTAGGCGCTGTAGCCCGCGCGCTCGGCCAGGAAGCTAAGCTCCAGGTCGTCCGTCAGGTGCAGGCTGATGTAATCGCAGACGCTCTGGACCTCCTTGGAAAGCTGCTGGTTCTGCCGCGCGTGGTAGACCATCTGCGTAAAATCGTCGAACATGCTGTAGGTGATGTTCGTGATCTCTGCCGAGGATACCGAATCGACCGTGTTCTGAATGTAGCCCTTGACGCGGTCGTACGCGGATTCCGGCGGAACGCCGCCCTCGATGGCCGCGCGGGAGCAGAGGGTGATGTAGCTGATGGCCGTGGCGCGGATGTGCGCGAGATCCTTGCGCCCCATCAGCTTCTCCTCGATCAGCTTGGGATAATAGACGGCCAGAGAGCTGTTGGCGCCCAGACGGCCCTCGCGGATATTGCGCAGAAGCTCCTGCTCAGCCGCATAGAGGGACGCGGCATCGCCGCTGACAATTCCCTGCTCCTCCTTCTCCATCGTGATAAAACGGATATCGCCGGTGAAACGGCGCGTACCGTTCGCGAAAAAGTCCATGCGCAGTACATACTGGAAAATGGTTCCCAGTGAGTGATAGGTCAGGCTGTTCAGAAGCTCCTCCATCATGCGGAGGTTTTCATCGGCGAAGCCGTAGCGTTCCAGCTCCTCCTCGATATCGATGCGGCGGACATCCTGCGTGAGCATGGGGCCCATAATATGCACGCGGACCAGAGCGTCCTCGTCCATTTCAAATACAGCCGCCCACAGAAGACCGCTCGAAAGCGACACGACCAGGGGCTGATAACCGCCCTGCGCAAAATCAAGCGTCATGCGGATGAAGCCGATGCGGCTGAAGGCCTTGCTGAGCTTGCGCTCCGGGCAGTTCGTCTGCAGGAGGTTTCCCTGCGCGTCATAGGTCCAGCTGTACACGTTTTCCACCAGAAGCAGGCCCCGGAAATCCTCCAGGTAGCGGGATACTTCTTCTTTTTTCCAGGACATAGTCATCCCCCTTTGTACACGAATTAGATAATTTATTGTAGCTCATTTCGTCGGAAAGTGCAAGCGCCCACCCGAATGTTTAAACTATATACAAAAAGCGGCACGGTCGAGGCGGAGTGCTTTGACCGTGCCGGGGGGTGCGCTCATGAACTTACAGACGCTCGTTCTTGTAGATGTCGCGGAAGTAGCGGTAGGTGTCGAGCTTCAGCTCACCGCAGGCCGCCTCGTCGCAGGCGATGACCGCATTCTGGTGCAGCTGCAGGGCGGAAATCGTCCAGGCGTGGCTGACGCTGCCTTCAACGCAGTGCTGCAGCGCGCGGGCCTTGTTGTGACCGTTGATGACCAGAAGCACCTCGCGGGAATCGGTGACCGTGCCGACGCCGACGGAGAGAGCGCTGCGGGGCACCTTCTCGGGGTCGTTGCCGAAGAAGCGGGAGTTCACGATGCGGGTGTCCTCGGTGAGGTCACGCACGCCGGTGCGGGACAGCAGGGAGGTGTAGGGCTCGTTGAAGGCGACATGGCCGTCGACGCCGCAGCCGCCCATGAAGAGGTCGATGCCGCCGTAGGAGGCGATGCGGGCCTCATAGCGCGCACACTCGGCCTCGAGGTCCTCGGCCATGCCGTTCAGCATGTTGATGTTCTCGGCGGGGAGGTCGATGTGGTTGAAAAAGTTCTCGTGCATAAAATACCAGTAGCTCTGGTCATGCTCGTGAGGGAGTCCGATGTATTCGTCCATGTTGAAGGTGACGACGTTTTTGAAGCTGACCAGCCCGGCCTTGTTGAATTCGATGAGTTTTTTGTAGACGCCAAGAGGGGAGGAGCCGGTAGGAAGGCCGAGCACAAAGGGACGGTCTGCCTGATGCGCGTTGATGGCTTCCATGATGTGACGGGCGGCCCATTCGGCCATTTTGTCGTAGTTTTCCTGAATGATAAGTTTCATGTGAGAGAGGTCCTTTCGGAGGGAGTTAGGGAGGGAGGGAGCGCAGCAAAGAGCTGCTTTGCTGCGCAGGGAGGGAGGGAGAGAGGGAGTTAGGGAGGGAGGGAGTTAGGGAGGGAGGGAGGGTTTTTCTTCTGAATGTCCCTGACTCCCTGCGAAAACGCAGAGCGTTTTCGCTCCCTTACTCCCTTATTTTCACTCTATCGCTTCGATTCCTTTCGCATTCTCTACCTTGCTGGCTTTGATATTCTTAACGAAGAGAGAGAAGACGATGCAGCTGATCAGGTAGAGCACGACAGAGTAGACCGGCAGGGCGTTCCACTTCATGGTGACCTGGAAGATCAGGCCCAGAAGGACGGGCGTGATGGTCTGTGCGGACATGCTGGCCGCGTAGTAGAAGCCGGTGAACCTGCCGACGGTCTTGGAGGAACTGAGCTCGACGACCATGGGGAAGGAGCAGTTATGCACGAGGGCCATGCCGAAGCCCTTAAAGAGCCAGATGACGTAGAGGAGCAGGGGCATCGCGTAGTCGCCTTTGGCGGTCAGGCTGCCGCTGGGACGGACCAGGCACATCACGGCGGTGGCGAGCACGGTGATCAGGAGGCCCAGGGTGATGGTCCATTTGCGGCCGATCCTGTCGGCGATGCCGCCGGCTACGGCGAAGCCCGCGACGGAGGCCAGGCCGCCGACGATGGTCAGGATCATCGTGCCGCTGGAGGCGGCGTTCAGGTAGTAGATGACGTAGTTCCCGATGTAGGTGCCGATGGCGTTGTCGGCCATGAACCAAAGGAACTCGGCGCCCAGGATGGCGAGGAGCATCGCGCGGTTCGCCTTGGAGAGGGGCTTGTCCTCTTCAATGGCGTCGGCGACGGCTGCCTGGCGTTCGCCCTCCTCCATCTCGTCCTTGAGCTCTTCGGCCAGCTTATTTTCCTTGATGGTGAAGAAGAGGACGAAGGCGGAGATGACCATGAGGACGGAGGC
>JAZRWR010000003.1:0-2587 GCA_045599825.1 Bianqueaceae bacterium
GTTGGAGCGGGGATGGCCTTCGTTCTTCTTGAGCATCTCGTTATAGATGTCGAGCTCTTCCCAGTGCCTGAGCATTTCGGGCTCGCGCTTGGGCAGACCGGCGCGCATGGGAAAATCTGTTTTCGGCAGATTGATGGTTGCGTTAAAATCCTGTGACATTTTTTTCTCTCCTATATATTGATCAAAGCATCTCCGATCCCGGAAAGGCCTGAAAATCTGTTAAATTATAAAGGGGCGCACGCGCATGCGCTCGCCCCGTTCGGTAGTCGGTAATAATCAGAGGGTGAAAGGCTGGGTGCTGTCCAGCTTATTCTTGCGGGGAGCGGAAAAGTCAATATTGACAGAGGGCTCCGGCTGTATTCGTGCTTCGCTTTTTTCTTCTTTTGCGGCATCTTCGGCAGGAGCAAAGCCGCCGATGATGGCCTCGACCTTTTCTATCTGGGTGCCGCACATGCTGCGGACGGTGTCGAGGAACTTTGCGGTAGCGGCCTTTGCGTCTGCAAGGCGCTTTTCCTCGGCGTCGGCCTGCTCGGAGATGGAGCCGATGGTGGCCTTTGCCTGTGCTTCGGCGTCAGCGATCATGGCGGCGGCCTTCTGGCGTGCGTCGCTCTCGATCTGGACGGCGAGCTTCTGCGCGGAGAGGACAGCCATATTCAGGGCCTCTTCGTTTGCGCGGTATTCTTCTATCTTGTCGACAAGGACCTTCATCTTGCTCTTGAGGACGGCATTCTCTTTCTGGGAAGCGGTGACATCATCGGCCAGCTCTTCAAGAAAATCGTCCACGGAAGCCATATCGTAGCCGCCGATGCGTGCCTTTTCGAATCCTTTTTCACGAATATCCTGAGCAGTAATCATTGCTTATCCACCTTTCAAAAATAAAACTCTGTTTTTTCTGTTTATCAGAAATAATGTCCGGCGCTCTCGGGCTGTTCTGTCTGACCCTGAGCACCTAATATATCAACATTCTGCGATGTTATAAAATAAGTTTTGGCAGATACAGGAGTTATCTTGCCCTGCAGTGCGTATGCGATGCCGGAGAGGAAATCCAGCAGTCTGCGGGCGGTCTCTCCGGGGACGCCCTCCAGCGTCATGACAACTGTCAGATCCTGGTTCAGATAGTTGACAAGCTCTCCCGCCTCGTCAAAAGTTTTGGGACTGAAGAGAATAACGGAGGTATCCTTTCCGCCGAGATTCATCGTGCGTTCGCGGGGGCTCTTTATTCGGCCGGGCTTTTTCACGCCCTTGCCGCCGAAGATACCGCCCTGTGCGCCGGGCCTCGAAGCGGGAACTTCGTCCTCGTCATCCGGTATGAGAGAGGAATCTCCGAAAGAGTTTTCAAAAGCGAGCTGCGCTGCGCTGACCGTCTGATTCTGATCCGGTCTTATCCGGGGCTCCGGCCTGGCTTTGGGCTTCGGCTTGAAGCTGGGGTCGGCGCCTTCGAAAAAGTCTTCCTCGTCGTCGTATGGCTGCGTCAGCTTTTTTAATTCATCCATGAAACCCATGGCAATCCTCCAAAGAGCTCTGCGAAATCAGTCGGCTCAGACCGACGCATCAGTCGGAACCGGCGGGGTAAACACGCTGCCCGAAAATGGCTGTGCCGACACGGACCATGTTTGCACCGCAGGCTATGGCGGCCTCATAATCGCCGCTCATGCCCATGGACATAAAATCCATGCGTACATTATCGTATTTTTTTTCGCAATTGTCAATAAAAAGCTGCTCTAAAAGCCGAAAATAAGGGAGATTTTCTGCTCCGGAGGTGCAAATCGGGGGTATTGTCATCAATCCGCGTACCCGGATCGACGAAAAGCCGGCGGTAGCGGCGAGCGCGGCGGAAATTTCATCAGGGGCAAAGCCCGATTTTGAGCTCTCTCCGCCCGCGTTTACTTCAAGCAGGATGTCCTGCACGATGCCGAGCTTTTCTGCCTGACGGTCGATCGCGGCCATGAGCTCGGTGCTGTCAACGCTGTGGATCAGCTCTGCAAGACCCACGACGTTTTTGACCTTGTTCTTCTGCAGGTGTCCGATAAAATGTATCTGAGCGCCGAGGTATGCGCCCTCGGCGTTTTTTTTCAGCAGTTCCTGCACCCTGTTCTCTCCGCATGCGGTGAGCCCCGCGGCTATCGCCTCGCGGACACGGGATGCGTCGTTCATTTTTGTTGCGCCGATAAGCAGGATGTCGTTTTCATCCCTGCCCGCTTCCATCGCGGCGGCGGCAATGTTCGCCCGGACAAGGGCGAGGTTTTCGGCGATACTCATATCTGTATCCTCTCTGTATATATCTGTCTATTCTCCGTCAGGAGGGGACAATGACTGCGTCGGTGAACCGGAGCTTCAGATAATCTCCGCCCTCGGTCAGGCGAAACAGCAAAACCGTGCGGCCCGCACTGTCCGTGTCGGCACGGACGAGCAGAGCCCTCACAGGGGTCTTGAACGAATCAAAAATCAGGCGGTATGTACCCTCAGAGGATACATTGCCGCCGTCAGAAAAAGCTGCGTAATACCAGTCATAGCCGCTGACGAGCCGGGCCCGTCCCGATGAGACCTTTTCCGCTTCCGAACTCAGGAGGGCGTCGAGGCCATCTGC
>JAZRWR010000004.1:0-10081 GCA_045599825.1 Bianqueaceae bacterium
AGCGCTTCTCACTGTACGTTCCGCGTACAGCTTCGAATCCCTTCCTTGCCGTCCATCTCAACAACGTTTTTTAAGGTTCTTACCCGAAATTTTCTCATTTCAACTAATGAAGGCCTTGCGCCGGCATTTGTTTGCCGGCGCAAGGCCTCTGTTTTTATGAAATGAGAAAATCAATCTGTCCTTTAGAGCACTCCGCCTTAGGCGGGTTTTTTATTTGGGGCAGAGCGGCTTGGCCGTTGTCTTACGCGAGGTTTTCACCGAATTTTTCAATCGTCTCTTCCACGACCTTCATGACCTTTTCCACGGTGCCTTCCCGGAAGGGATTGTCGAGACCCGCGTAGTCGAGCAGGTCGAAGTAGCCCATGCTGCCGCCGGCCTTGCAGAGCTTCAGGTAGTCAGCCCAGGCGGATTCGTGGTCCTCGAGGTCCTTGGCCAGGAACTGGAAGGCGCAGATCTGCGCGAGGGCGTAGTCGATGTAGTAGAAGGGGTAGAGGAAGATGTGCTGCTTCTGCATCCAGAAGCCGCCGCCGGCCAGGAATTCGTTGCCGTCGTAGTCGCGCCAGGGCAGGTAGGTCTGCTCGATTTCGTGCCAGACGGCGCGGCGCTCGAGGGCGCTCATGCCGGGGTTTTCGAAGACGCGGTGCTGGAACTCGTCGACGCTGACAAGGTAGGGGATGGTGGTGAGGGCGCTGCAGAGGTGCGCGTAGCGGTACTTGTCGGCGGCGTCGCCGAAGAAGGAATCCATGTAGGGGTAGGCGAAGTGCTCCATGGACATGGAGTGGATCTCGTTGATCTCGCTGGTGGAGTGGATCTGGTTCAGGAGGGGCAGGCTGCGGGAGGCGGTGTAGGCCTGGAAGGCGTGGCCGGCCTCGTGGGTGAGGACGTCGACGTCGGCGCTGGTGCCGTTGAAGTTCGAGAAGATAAAGGGAGCCTTTTCGTCGGGCAGGAAGGTGCAGTAGCCGCCGAGGTGCTTGCCGGGGCGGGTGTCGAGGTCGAAGAGCTCGTGCTCGCACATGAAGTTGAAGTACTCGCCGGTCTCGGAGGAGAGGCTTTCGTACATGCGGCGGGCTTTTTCGACGAGCGCGGGGCGGTCGCCGATGGGCAGGGCGTTGCCTTCGGGGAAGACGAGGGCCTCGTCGTACCAGTGCAGGCGGTCGATGCCTAAGCGCTCCTTCTGCTTGTCATAGAGCTTTTGGCAGAAGGGGACGATGCAGTCGCGGACCTGGGCGCGGAAGCGGGCGGCGTCCTCGGCCGTGTAGTCGAGGCGGCCGCGGGCGGGGTAGACGTAGTCGATGTAGCTTGCGAAGCCGAGGCGGCGGGCCTTTTTGACGCGCAGGCGGGTCAGCTTGTCATAGGTTTTGTCGAGCTTGCCGGAGACGCTTTCGTAGAGGGCGGCCCAGGCGCGGAAGGCTTCGGCGCGCTCGTCGCGGTCGGTGCTCTCCATGTGCTTCAGGAGGCCGTAGAAGTTGCATTCTTCGCCGCGGAAGTCGGTCTTGCAGAGGGCGGCGTCCTTGGAGTAGGTCTGGCAGAGGGCGTCCTCGCGGATCATCAGGGTGATGATTTTGGGGTTCATGAGCTTGAGCTCGACCTCGGTGCTCTTCATGAGGTGGGGGCCGAATTCTTTGTCAAACTGCGCGCGGAAGGGGCTGGTCACGAAGGCCTTCTGGGCCTTCTGGAGCCCGAGCGCGAGCTTGGCGCTTCCTGCGGAGATGGCCTTCTGCTCGGCCTCGTAGAAGGGGTCGCGCTTGTCGAGGGTGTTGCGGATTTCACTGATGGAGGACTGGGTGTAGAGGCCGGAGATGCCGGCTTCGAGCCGCAGGTAGGCGGCCTTGTATTCGTCGTAGCTTTTGGCGCTGCGGACGGCGTCGCAGATGGCGGCGAGCTCCTTTTTGAGGGCGCCGAAGTCGGGACGCTTGTAGGCGAGGTCTTTGAATTTTTCCATGGGTAGGGCTCCTTTGTAGGTCTTTTGGGCTATTGTACACCCGCGCGGGGCGTTCAATCAAGAGATTAGGGATTGATTCGTCCGTAGCCGGTCTGCTCGATGATATACTGTCCCTGCTCGGAGAGGATGAAGTCGATCATCTTCTGCACATTGGGGTTGGGGTCGTCCTTGCGGGTGATCAGGCAGAGCGTGCCGGTCAGGGGGTAGCTGTTGTCGGCGATGGTCTCGGGCGTGGGAGCGACGCCGTCCACGCAGAGCATTTTGACGTGCTTCTCCTGATTCAGCCCTGCCAGGAAGTAGCGGAAGCTGTAGCCGATGGCGCCGGCCTCGTTGTGGTACTCGGCCACCTCGGTCAGGACGCCGATCATCGCAGAAACGACCTCGTAGCCGAGGGGCTCCTTGAGCGGAACGTCGCCCATGAAGGCCAGCATCCGCGTCTGCGAGCCGGAGTTGTTCGGACGCTGGAAGGCGACGATCGGCTGGTTCAGGCCGCCCAGCTGAGCCCAGTTGGTGTAATCGCCGTGGTAGATGCCGCGCAGCTGGTCGGAGCTTAAGTCCGACACGGGGTTGTCCTCCTCGACGAAGAAGACAAAACCCTCCTTGCCGATGGGGGTCAGGACGAGCTCGACGCCCTCGCTTCCGGCCCAGTCCAGCTGGTCCGCGGAGGGCTGTGCTCCGAAGAACAGATCGACATCGCCGTTCAGAAGGGCGCTGAAGCCCTGGATAGTGTTGGTGAAGCGGACGATGCGCCCGTTCGAATAGCCCGTGCGCTCCGGCGCGTTTTGCTCGATTTCGCTGATGTTCCGGTAGCAGGCGCGGGCCAGGGCGGCGTAGACCGGATAGCAGGCCTCGGCGCCGTCCATGACGGGCATGTCTGCCTCGTTTTCAAGCGTGAAGGCAGCGGGCTCGGGCAGGGTGACCAGCTTGCTGTTTTTCGCATAGACCGTGTAGTCGGTAAAGTCCGTGCTCGAAAAACCGTGCATGTAATCGAAGCCGTGGCCCTTGTACTTAAACTGAGGCCCGGTCGCGTAGCGGATTCCGAGAGCGGCTCCCAGCACGGCGACCGCCGCGCACAGCCCGATGACAAGCTTCTTTCCGGGCCTCATTTTGAGAAGCAGGGCTGTCATGAGCGCTCCGATGAGCTCCGCGCCGATGATGACCGCGATGATCGGCAGGACGCCTGCGGTCAGTGTAAACAGCAGAAGCGGCAGGTAAAGGACGGTAAAATACTGTCCGCTGTAGTAAAAGATGCGGCTTTCGGGATTGCCCCTGCCCATAAATAGCAGGATGACGGCGAGGAGCAGAAGGAGCAGCGCCGCTGCCGCTTTGATCCAAAAGATATAGGGGCGAAGCGCCTTCCGGAACAGAAAATACGCGCCGACCGTGAGCGGCAGCAGAAGGAGCAGCGTGAGTCCGCTGCCCTCCAGGAAAATCATAGCGATGACACAGAGGCCGGCTGAGGCGAAGGGAACGGCGAGCTCAAACAGAAGGATCCGCAGGATTTCGCGGAAAGGAGAGCGGGAAAGTTTGGACATAGGGAACCTCGGGAGTTAGGGAATAGGGAGTTAGGGAATAGGGAGTTAGGGAGTTAGGGAGTTAGGGAGTTAGGGAATAGGGGGGACGGTTCTTGGCTATCTGACTTCGTATTTTCTGTGCTCTATTATACCATGTTTTCCTTTTGTCGACAACTTGCCGATAGGCAACAAAAAAGTCCTGCCTCAAGGCATAAAATGCCAAAAGACAGGACTTCGCAGGAGATTTTACGAAAACATCGCTTGAAGCTCGGGCAGGGTCATGACTTCGCCCAAAATATAGTCTATGTTCTGCAGGAAGGCCTCGTGGATTTCCACGCTGGTGCCGGCCGTGCAGTCGGAGAGGGCGATGACCTTGTAGCCGCGGAACTGTGCATCCAAAGCGGTCGAGTAGACACAGACATTGGTGTCGACGCCGGCCAGGATGACGCAGCTCTTTTTGAGGCCTTTCAGGATTATGTCCATATCGGTCTCGTAGAAGCCGCTGTAGCGGCGTTTAATAACGACGTAGTCCTCGGAATCGGGGGTGAGCTCGGAGACGATTCTGACGCCTTCGGAGTCCTCCAGGCAGTGCTCAGGGTCGCCGCGAAGAGTCTCCATACCGAAATCCATTTTCTGGCGGCGGTGTGTTTCCTGCGTGTAGATGACAGGCACGCCGTGTTTCTTGGCCCAGGCGCGGGCGGCCTGAATCTGCGGGAGCTTGGCGCGGCCGCGGGGATTCTCAAGCGGAGCGCCCTCGGCCAGGAAATCGTTCTGGCAGTCGATGATCAGCAGAGCGGTGTCTTCGAGGCGGATGGAGCTTAAGTACTCGTTCATGGGCACCTCTTACAACGTGACGCCGCCGAATTCGATCTGGATGTCACGCAGCATGCCCTCCTGGATGTCCTTGAGCATCAGCTCGCCGTTTTCGGCGGAGGAGTTCTTGGCACTGGAGAGGGCGCCGTTGCGAGTGGCGAGATCGGGAGAGGCGGGCCAGACAAAATAGTTGATGTAGCGCTCGGCGTATTCGTCGGGGTATTCGTCAAAGACGACCTTGTCGGGGCAGAGGGCCAGCATCAGCGAGGTTTCATTAACGGCGGCGTGCTCGTATTCAAAGCCGGGGAACTTGCCGTGGAAGACCTTATCCAGCGTTTCGGGCTTGACATAGTCGTTCCATTCGGAGTACATGACCTTGATCTGATTGTCGCCGCGGTACTCCTGGCGAGCACGCTCCACGCCTTCTACGATGAAGTACTTGTTTTCAAGATGACCGTCCGTGATGAGCAGCTTCTTGGCGCCGTGGCGCAGGAGCTCCAGCACGATGTCGCGGATGGGGTAGATGACAGATTCGGCGCTCATGCGCAGGGTGCCGGGAAAACCGGGGCCGCCGCCGACCGTGGTCTGAGAGCGGTAGCCGTAGTAGAAGGGCGGCAGGAGCACGCAGTCCACGTAGGGCGCGATGCGCTGGCGGATGATTTCATAGGGAATGAGCTCATCTACAGCCATCGGCAGGTGATAGCCGTGCTGCTCGATGGCGCCGGCAACGAGGACGAAGAGCTCGTCGTTCTTTATGGCTTCTTCGACCTGTTTCCAGGTCATTTCATAGTAGAGTTTCAGCATGCGGGACCTCGGAACTTAGAAACGGGGCAGGGAAGCAGAGAATTTCTGCAGCTTCCTGGCAAGGAAAATGGAGATAAAGGGAGCCAGCAGCATGGCGGGGCAGTCGCCGACGGCGATGAAGAACATGCCTTCGGGATAGGTGTACCAGCCAAGAGCCCAGAAGACCAGGGCGGAGCCAAAGATGTCAAAGCAGGCGCCGATGATGACACCGATGAGGAGCTTCCAGACGAGGCCCTTTTCGTTGGCAATCTCAGCGAGGGTGGACTTGCGGCAGAACAGGAAGGCGGGAATAAAACCGGTCAGCGCCACAAAGATGCTGGAGCCGATCAGGCTGTCAACGGGAGAGAAGCAGCCGGAAAGGATGGCCCAGACGATGGAGCCGATGTAGCCGGAGCAGAGGCCGGCAACCGGGCCGAAGATGACGCCGACAACGGGAGGAATAAAAGCAAACAGACGAAGCTGAATCAGACCGGGAACGATGTAGATCGGGTTAAGATAGGCCCACAAAACGCCCGTAATGACGCCGAAAAGGACGCCGTAGATGATGACTTTGAGGGTTCCGGTACTTTTTGCGCTGTTTTCTGCAACAGCAGACTCGAGCTCAACATTTGCATTGCTGTTTTCGTTACTCATGTTTTGATTCCCTTTCTGAAAAAAGATAAATTATATTAAAGCCGTTGCCGACCTTAGTACCGTTAGAAGACGAGAGGCTTTTTGATGAAAATGAAGATGCAGCCCGCGAAGACGAGCAGCCACAGCAGAGAGAAGATGACATCCGCGCGGGAGAAGTGACTTTCCTTGTAAGGCGCGCGCTTGCCGTTCAGGTCCAAGCGGTAGACGAACATGGCGGTGGTCATGTTCTGGGACTTCGAGAGGACGCGCATGAAGAGCGGAAGCAGAATGACGGCGTACTTCTTGATTTTGGAGAACAAGCTGCCCTTGTCAATTTCAAGACCGCGGGAGCGCTGGGCGTCCAGCACGGTTTCGTATTCGGAAACCATGATGGGGATCGCCTGGAAAACCAGACCGACCGAAAAGGCGACCTTATAAGGGATGAGCAGGGTGTGCAGGCCGGCGATGATCTCGGAGAAATTTGTTGTCATGATGAGCAGATAAAAGGTCGAAATCATCAGGAAGATGCGGATGAGCGTCATGAAGCCGCGGGCGAAATCGGCCCACTCCAGGCAGATAAAGCGCCATTCAAGGATGGGCTCAGCCTGACCGTTTTTCTGGAACATCAGAATGAGGACCCAGACCAGCAGAATCATGAACAAATAGACCGCAAGGGATTTGAAAAGCCCCCAGATTTCCTTCTGAAGCCTGGTGGCAAACCACAGGACGAAGAAGAAAAAGGCCATGTAGAGGGACACGGTAAAATCCTGACAGACAGCCACCAGCACGGCGGCCAGGACAAACCAGAGGATCTTGACGGCCGGGTTCAGACGGTGCATGAGGGTGTCGATGTTGAGGTAACGGAAGTTATTCATCGCATTCGCCTCCTTCTCCCAGGCAATGTGCGAGCTCCGCTGAGGTCAGGACCTCGGGGGGAAGCCCTAGCCGGTTGGCAATGCCGCGAATTTCGGGCAGCGGGATGCGTGTATCCTCAAAGAGGTTTTCGTTGGCGAAGACGCGCTCAGCGGTATCGGTGCCGAGGACGCGGCCTTCCTTCATGATGACAATGCGGTCGGCCAGCTCGCAGACGAAGGGCAGCTCATGACTGATGATGAGGACCGTTTTCCCCTCGCCTCGCAGGCGGCGGATGAGCTCAGTCAAACGGGCTTTCAGGAGGCTGTCCATGCCGAGGGTAGGCTCATCAAAAATGTAGACGGCGGAGTCCATCGCGGAGGCGGCCAGGATGGTGACCATGTGTTTCTGACCCATGGAGAGATTGCAGGGGTACTCATCGATCTGAGCTTCGAGACCGTAGTCGGCCAGCAGTGCGAGGATGCTCTCGCGGCTTAAGCTCAGGCCGTGCATGCGGGAGGCGAAGCTGATCTCCTGCTCGACAGAATCCTCGAAGAGCATCTGATCAGGATGTTGGAAGCAGAAGGAGATTTTGGCGGAGAGCGCAGCGGTGGTGAGGGCGGCGATGTCTTCGCCTTCGAAGAGGACGCGGCCGGAGTCAGGCTTCAGTAGGCCGTTCAAGTGCTTAACGAGGGTGGTTTTTCCGCAGCCGTTCTGGCCGAGGATGGCGGTTACGAGGCCGCGGTCAAAGCAAACGTCGACGCCGCGCAGAGCCTCGAAGTCGCCAAAGCTGTGGTGCAGGTCCTGCACCTCCAGAATGGGCTGACCTTCGCTCCGGCCGCGCTTGGGGGCGCGTTCGGGGTGGACACTCAGGGCATTCAGCCCGTTATCCCATTCGGAAAGAGTGGGAACGGGCAGGCCGCGCTTCTGAAGCGCGTGGCAGACGAGAGTGACGGGGGGCAGGGTGACGCCCAGACGGCTGCAGAGGGCAGGGTCCGCCAGAAAATCGGCGGTCGGTCCGTCAAAGGTGATGCGCCCGCTTTCGAGGCCGATGACGCGCGTAACGATGCTGCGGCACCAGTCCAGATTCTGGTCCAGGAGCACGATGGTTTGCTGCTGGGCAGCCAGACGGCCGATGATGTCGCTGACCAGCGTTTTGCCGGCGGGATCTAAGGAACTGACCGGCTCATCCATGACAATGATGTCGGGACGCATCGCCAGAATGGAGGCGATGCAGACGGACTGCTTCTGTCCGCCGGAGCACTTTTCGATGGGTCGTTCACGCAGGTAGGCAATATTCAAAAGGGAAAGAACGTCTTCCAGACGCTCGGTGATTTCGTCGTGGGAGAGACACATGTTCTCCAGGCCGAAGACGATGGCGTCCTCGGCGCTGTAGCCGAAAAGCTGGTTTTCAGGAGATTGGGAGACAAGGCCGACCGTGGTTCCTTTGACCTTCAGGATGTCGCCCTGCAGGCGGCCGTCCGTGATGACGGCGGGGATGACACCGGTCAGAAGATTTCCCAGGGTGCTTTTGCCGCAGCCGCTGCATCCGACTACCGCGATGACCTCTCCGGCGCTGATTTCAAAATCAAGAGCGGAGACGGCAGGGGTGTCTTTCTTGGCGTAGCTGAAGCTGATGTCCTGAACCCGCATTAACATGTTTCAAACTCCTTTGCGCTTTTGCAAAAAAAAGAGACTTCGGCTGAAGTCTCAAGAAGGATCTGCAGATACAAGTATCCTCTGCTTGCGGTCGATAGTCCGGAAATTTGCGGTTACCGGGTAGAGACTTCAAAACCATATTATTTGATTTATATCAACCTAAGACAGTATAACAAGCGAAGGAAAATCGTGCAATTGATGTTTTCAATAAAGATAATACAGGCTTCACTTTACGTTTTGTGCAATGTGCAAAAATGCATGCAAACACGCATCAATAAAGGCTTTTCGGGAGCTGAGAAGTGAGTGCTCACCTTGTATTCAGCTCCACGCGGCTGGCTCTTGCAGGAGTTTTTCGCCCCAGCGACTGGCCCAGCTTTCGCAGAAGAAAGCCGCGTAAGGACGGTGCTTTTCGCGGCGCAGCCGCTCGCAGCGGGGCAGGAAGGCCCATAGGAAGGAGGGGAGGCCGACGATCAGCAGAAAGAAGGGACCGAGCAGGGCGCTCTGCAGGGTGTGGCCGTATTCGTGCACCAGAACCTCGTTGGCCTCGCGTGAGCGTTTGTGTCCGAAGAAGATGAAGGCGCCGAGGCCGCAGCTGTAGGGGCGGCTCCACTGCGTCAGCACGGCGCCGTGGAAGCCGCGGACGGGTCGCTTCGGGTTTTTGAGCATCAGGAAGGCCCACACGAAGAAGCCGGCCAGATTCTGGACGAGGCCCCAGCTCAGCTGCAGGATCCAGTAAAGGATGCGGAAAAAAAGAGAAGGTTTTCGTTTCATGGTGAAAAAGAAAAGGCGGCAAGGCCGCCTTTTTGATAAGGTTTGGTAGTGCTTATGCGAAGAACAGGCCGATTACGGACTTCAGGCTGATGCTTCCCTCGTAAAGGGCCTTTACCAGGTCGTCCAGACCGGACAGGTTGGTGCCGAGGCCGGCGTTGATGGCGGTGAGAATCTTCTGACCGAAGAAGAGCGCGCCCATCGTGAGCAGGATCAGTACGATCAGACCGACGACCAGCCAGACCAGGACGGCACGGGCGAAGTTTTTCAGGCTGGGATTCTTGGCGGCCAGCGCGATGATGATGCAGCTCAGCCAGCCGATGATGGGCAGGGCAAAGAGGAGCATCAGGAAGAAGTAGCCGGCGGTGCCGACGGATTTGAAGCTCTTGACTTCTTCAACAGGGGCGGTGATGTTGGCTTTGGCGGCCTTTTTGGCATCCTTTTCGGCTTTTCTGGCAGCAGCCTTTTCCGCCTTTTCGGCTTCCTTGGCAGCTTTCTCAGCTTCCTTGGCAGCGGCGGCCTGAGCCTTTTCAGCCTCCTTAGCAGCCTTTTCGGCTTCTTTGGCAGCGGCCTGACGCGCTTTTTCCTCTTCCTTTGCCAGCTTTTCGGCATCCGCGGCAGTTTTGTTGTCGAGCGCAGGCGCAGCCGTAAAGATGGGAGACTCGGCCTTTCTGGCCTCTTCGATGGCGGCTTCGAGCTCGCGGACTTCCTTCATGGCAGCATCATCCGCGGCCTCAAGCTGAGTTTTGACCTCGTCGACCGTATTCTGAACGGCTTCTTCTGCCTTGGCGGCCATAGAAAAACCGCAGTTCGTGCAGAAGAGAGCGTTTGCATCGATCTTTTTTCCGCAGGCGGGACAGACTTTAGACATTTTTGTATACTCCTTAGCAATCATGTGGTTTGAATTTAGATTATCCTCATATGCATTTATTATACCAAAAAACGGGGGGCGCGTCAATCGAGAGAAAGTACTTTGATGTAAGGTTACAATAGATGTGAGACTTTCTCCAAATGAAAATAGCGACAGAATCTGTTAGAATGTGTTTACCCCTAAACCATGACTAACGGAGGACTCTGTCGCTATGGAGAGTATAACACACATCGAGCGTTATTGGCC
>JAZRWR010000005.1:0-2085 GCA_045599825.1 Bianqueaceae bacterium
TATCCGGCCTGCGCAGCAGGGTGCGGCGCAGGGCTTCTTTCCGCCGCCATTTTGCGATGGCTCCGTGATTGCCGGAAAGCAGAACGGGGGGCACGTGCATCTCATGCCAGTTTTCCGGGCGGGAATACTGAGGGTATTCCAACAGGCCGGAATAGTGGCTTTCGTCCTCAAAGCAGCTCGCGTCACTGAGAACGCCGGGCACCAGCCTGCAGACCGCATCCGCAATGGTCATGGCTGGAAGCTCGCCGCCGGTGAGGACAAAATCACCGACGCTGATCTCCTCATCCACGCATTCCTCCACAAAGCGTTCGTCCACACCCTCATAGTGGCCGCAGACGAGGATAAAGCGGTCATAGTCGTTTTTCAGGCGGATGGCGTCGGCCTGCGTGAAACGCTTCCCGGCAGCGGACATATAGATCGTGTGGAGCCGGCGACCGGCCTGCCTGCATACATCAGCCCAGCAATCGTGCAGAGGTTGAACCTGCATCACCATGCCCTGACCGCCGCCGTAGGGGTAATCATCCACCTGCATCTGCCTGTTCGTGGTATAATCCCGAATCTGATGGGGTTCGATCCGGATGATGTCGTTTTTCTGCGCGCGCCCGAGGATACTTTCCTGCGTAACGGCGTTGATCGAGTCCGGGAACAGGGTCAGGATATCAATATGCATTGCGACCATGTTACATTCCCTCGATCAGGCGCACCACAATTTTTCCGCCTGCGGGGTCCAGCTCCTGAATGAAGCCGCCCGCTTCCGGGATCAGATGCTCTTCCTTGCCCACGACCTGAAAGACCCGGCCTGCCGGGTAATCCAGCACGTCCTTCAGAATGCCGACCTGCGTTCCGTCTTCGTCAAACACGGGAAGGCCCAAAAGGTCCTGTACGAAGCAGACGCCCTCCGGCAGCTTCATGTCGCCCCGGTCTGCGAACAGAACCTTGTTTTTCATCGACATGGCAGCCTCCACCGTGTCGATGCCCTCCAGCTTGGTGATGACGAAATTGCCATGCTCCCGGCTGCGGGCTTTTTTGGCTTCACCGTCCAGCCAAAGGGTTTTCAGCGCGGCGAGCTGGGCAGGGGAGTCCGCCCATGGCTCCACCTTCAATTCCCCGTGAACGCCATGCGTGTTGATGATCTTGCCGATTTCCAGAAAACGGTTCTGTGCCATACGGTTTTCTCCTTTTGAAAATTGCCGGAGAAAGCTCTCCGGCAAAGTTCAAATCTCGCAAAATTCAGTGTGAAATGCGGTTCAGTCCACGATATCAACGCTGACGCGCTTGTCGCTCCGCTGGGCAAGCGATTTGACCAGCGTGCGGATCTCTTTGGCGATGCGGCCCTGACGGCCAATGACTTTGCCCATGTCGCCGTCCGCAACGCGCAGCTCCAGCGTGATCTCGCCGTCCTCCTCGCGCTCCGTAACCGTCACCGCTTCGGGGTGATCGACCAGATTCTGCGCGATATAAAGTAACAGCTCTTTCATTAAGAATAGTCCTTTCGGAAGCGCAGGTATTTAGATGACGCCGGCCTTCTTCAGAAGATTCTTCACGGTGTCGGTGGGCTGAGCGCCGTTCTTGATCCAGGCCTGAGCGCGTTCCGCGTCAACCTTGATCTCGCTGGGCTCGGTGAGGGGATTGTAGGTGCCGATCTCTTCGATGAAGCGACCGTCGCGGGGGAAGTGGGAATCGGCAACAACGATGCGATAGTAAGGGGCCTTCTTGGCGCCCATTCTGCGAAGTCTGATTTTGACCATGTCAATGCACCTCAAAAATAAAATTTGTTTCTATATGGAAAAGCCAATGACGGACTTAACCAGCGTATAAAGTCGGGCTTAGCGCCCGAAAAGGCCCTTGCCTTTCATTTTGCCGCTCATGAGCCGCTTCATGTTCTTGCCGCTCATCTGCTTTGTGAGCTGCTGCATCTGCTCAAACTGCTTCAGCAGCCGGTTTACATCCACGACCTGCGTGCCGCTGCCCTTGGCGATCCGCTTTTTGCGGGAACTGTTCAACAGGCTGGGGTCGTTCCGCTCGGCGGGGGTCATGGAGAGAATGATGGCTTCCGTTTTGCCCAGCGCCTTTTCGTCGATGGTC
>JAZRWR010000006.1:0-20178 GCA_045599825.1 Bianqueaceae bacterium
GCAGCAGCGCCGCCAGCGCGGTCCGCTGCGGATCGGCGCCCTCCTCTGCCGCCAAAGCCAGAGCCGTCCGGCAGACACGCTGCGCGTGCGCCGCGTCGTGGCCGCTCGCCTCGCCGGGGTAAAGCGCCTTCACATAAGCCAGAGCTTCCTCCGGCAAAGAGCGTTCATTTGCAGTCATAGGGTCCCTCAGAAAATGGGCAGATAGGAAATCGCCGCCGCGACGATAATGGCCGGCAGCAGGTTCGCCACCTTGATGCGGTACTTGCCGTCCGCCATCAGGTTCACGCCGATGCACAGAATGAGCAGCGAGCCCACCATCGACAGGCAATCCATCGCGTGCTCGTTCAGAAGCGGCTCGATCAGCCGCGCCAGCAGGGTGACGGAGCCCTGCAGTACAAAAACCGGGATAGCCGAGAAAATACTTCCTTTTCCTGCCGAGGCCGTCATCACCAGTACAATCACAAAATCCAGGATGGATTTGACGACCAGAATGGAATAATCGCCGCTCAGGCCGTCCTTCAGGGCGCCCATGATGGCCATGGCGCCCACGCAGACCGTGAGGGAGGTCGTCACGAAGGCATCGACGAAGGCGGCGTCGCGCGCGCTGCCGGTTTTGGCCTTCAGCCAGCCGCCGAAGCGTTCCAGCGCACCGTCCAGATCCAGCAGCTCACCCAGAAGACCGCCGACCACCAGCGATGCGATGATGCAGTAGGTCCCCTGCGTCGTAAAGCCGTTTTCCGCGGGCACCAGCATCTTCGAAACGGTGTCCGCCAGGCTCATGGCGATGACGCTCAGGCCCATCGCCACGGTCAGGATCCGCTGAAAGCGCTCGCTCAGGATCTTCCCGGCGAAAAGGCCGATCAGGCCGCCGACCAGGATGGCCGCGGTATTAATCAAGGTTCCCAGACCGAACATAACTGTCCTCTTTTCATAAAGAGGCACCCGTCCTCACGGATGCCTCTGAAATTTTTCATCGTGCCAGATTGGCAAAGCGCGTGTAGACGCCGTCGAAACGGAGCTTGGCCGTTCCGGTGGGGCCGTTGCGCTGCTTGCCGATGATGACCTCGGCGATATTCTTGTCCTCGGTGTCCGGATGGTAGTACTCATCGCGGTAGAGGAACATGACGACGTCGGCGTCCTGCTCGATGGCGCCGGACTCACGCAGATCGCTCATGACCGGGCGGTGGTCGGGACGGGTCTCCAGGCCGCGGGACAGCTGCGAGAGCGCCATGATGGGGATCTCGAGCTCGCGGGCCATGGTCTTCAGACCGCGGGAGATCTCGGCGATCTCCTGCTGGCGGTTGTCGCTGCCCTTGCTGCCGCTCATCAGCTGCAGATAGTCGATCATGATGAAATCCAGACCCTTTTCCAGCTTCAGCTTACGGCACTTCGTGCGGATCTCGGAGAGCGTGATGCCGCCGGTGTCGTCGATATAGATATCCGCGCGGGACAGATCGCCCAGGGTTTCGATCAGCTTGGGCCAGTCGTTTTCCAGGCGGCCGGTGCGGATGTTGCCGAGCTCGATGCCCGCATAGCTGGCGATGATACGGTTGACGATCTGCTTCGCGCTCATTTCGAGCGAGAAGACCGCACAGGTTTTATGTTCTTTGACAGCGATGTTCGTGATAACGTTCAGACCGAAGGCGGTTTTGCCCATGGCAGGGCGGGCGCCCAACAGGATAAGGTCCGAGGGGTTGAAGCCGGAGGTCATCTTGTCCAGATCGACGAAGCCGGAGGGAATGCCGGCCAGCGCGCCGCCGTTCTGGTAGGCGGCCTGCATATCCTCAAAGCTTTCGACGGCGACGTCACGGATGTGGCGGAAGTCATTGCTGCCGCGGTCGCGCAGGATGTTGTAGACACGCTGTTCAACCGTTTCGGAGAGGTTTTCGATGCTTTCGCCGCGGGCGTAGCCGACATTGGTCAGCTGATTGCCAAGCTCGATAAAGCGGCGGTAGAGCGCATCGTCCTTGACGATCTTGACATAGTTCCTGATGTTGGCGGAGGTCGGGACCGCCATGCTGATCTCGCCCAGATAGGCCATGTCGCCGGCCTCCTCCAGGTGGCCGCTGCGATCCAGCTGGTCCTTCAGGGTGACCATGTCGCAGCTGCGGTTTTCTTTGTGCAGCTGGCAGATGGCCTCGAAGATGAGCGCGTGGCGGCGACTGTAAAAATCCTCCGCCTTCAGGTTTTCAACCGCAAAATTGACCGCGTCCTCGTCCAGCATCATCGATCCGATGACGGACTGCTCGGCTTCCTCGTTATGCGGCTGAGCCTTGGTATAGGTCTTTTCCTCAGGCATCCTGCCCCTCCACTTTGATGTTCAGCTCGGCACTGATCTCGGTATACAGCTTCAGAACGGCCGTATGCGTGCCGACGGTTTTAATGGCGTCCTTCAGGACGATTTTCTTCTTGTCCATTTTGAGGCCCAGCTGGGCTTCCATTTCGTCCGCGATTTCCTTCGCGGTAATGGACCCGAAGAGCTTGCCGTCCTTGCCTGCCTTGTTGCGGAAGACGATTTCCTTGCCCTTCAGCTCTTTGGCAAGGGCCAGGGCCTCCTGACGCTCGCGCTCGCGGCGGGCCGCCTCGCTTCCCTTCTTGATTTCATATTCGTTGAGGACCGCCTTGGTCGCTTCAATGCCTAAATGACGGGGCAGCAGATAATTCTTGCCGTAGCCGTCGCTTACCTCGACGACCTCACCTTTCTTCCCCAGCTTATTGACATTTTCGCATAACAGAACCTTCATGATGATCCCTCCTGACTTACTTGATATAGGGTGTTAGGCGCGGCGCTTTCCGACCGCTTCCATTGCGTCCAGAAGACGGGCCTCCGCCTCTTCCAGACTGATGTCGGCTATCTGCGCGCCGGCCACGTTCATATGACCGCCGCCGCCCATCTCCTCCATAACGAGCTGGACATTGTTGTTGCCCAGGGAGCGCGCGCTGATGTAGACGGTCTCGCCGATCTGCGTGATGACGTAGGACGCGCGGACACCGTTGATGTCGAGCATTTCATCGGCCGCCTGCGCCGCCACTGCCTGCGCGTTCGGGATGTTTCCGACCCAGGAGGACAGAAGCACCTCGTCGTTGAGCTTACGGGCGCGGCTGACGATGCTGCCGCGGGCAATATATTCTTCCATGTCGTCCTTGAAAAGCTCGCGGACGCGTTCGCTGTCGGCGCCCTGCCGGCGCAGGAAAGCCGCGGCTTCAAAGGTACGGACACCGCATTTCACGGTGAAATATTTGGTATCAAGCACGATGCCGGCGAAGAGGCCGTCGGCCTCCAAGGGCAGAAGCTCCGGCTTTTCAGCCGTGTAGCGCAGAAGCTCCGAAACCATTTCGCTGGCGGACGAAACATAGGTTTCGATGTAGCAGATCTCGGGACGGATGCTGTCCTCGCTGCGACGGTGGTGGTCGATAACGGCCGCATGCGTAGCCTGCTCCAGAAGCTCCGGCGCCTGCATCATGTTCGGACGGCTGCAGTCGACGACGATGACCAGAACCTCCTCATTGCGGCAGAATTCGTGCGCCTGCTCGGGCGAGACGACGGCGTAGGGCAGCTCGGCCGTATTGCGGATGCGCCGGTAGAACTCCTCCACCGCAGGATGCTCGTCCGTCATGACGATGCCGGCCGGCTTATGCATAAGCGCCGCCATGCGGCAGACGCCCAGCGCAGCGCCCAGGCAGTCCATGTCCGGATTCGTATGGCCCATGACCAGCACACGGTCCACGTGCTCCATTTCCTCCTTCAGCGCATAAGCGACCTGACGGGGACGGACGCGGCTCTGCGTCTCGGGCGCGGCGGAATTACCGCCGTAGAAGGTCTGGCGGTCGGCCGTTTTGACCACCGCCTGGTCACCGCCGCGGCCCAGAGCCAGATCGACGGCGTCGCGCGCGAACTCACGCGCCTTCAGAATATCGTGGGCCGCACCGAGACCGATGCTCAGAGTAGGCGGGTACTTGTTCCCGAGCGAAATTTCCTTGACCTCCTCTAACAGGCGGAACTTGCTCTGTTCCACCTTTTCGAGGTATTCGTGGTGAAAGGACATGTAAAAACGGTTCTTCTCCAGACGGATGAGAACGCCGTTCACCTGTTCGCTGAGCGCGTTGATGCAGCGGTAGATCTGAGCCTCCAGAAGCGGCTTGGCACTCTCGTCCATGGACTCGAAGACCTGATCGTAGTTGTCGACGTAGATGAGCGCAGCGATGGGCTGCAGGTCGCAGTTTTCCTTTTCCAGCGCTTTTTCGCGGGTGATATCGCGGAAATTGATGCTGTAGATCTTCTGGAAGTCCTTGTCGTCAAGGCGCAGGCTGACAGGCTCGTCGACGCGGACCTTGCGCATAGTGACCAGATAGCTGCGCTCCTTGTACACAATTTCCTTCGTGATGGGCTCCCAGTCGATTTTGGCGGCTTCTTCGTTGATATCCAGACCCAGCTCGTCGATCTTCATCCCCAGCACGCTGTCGCCGTTCATCCGGACGAAGGCTTCGTTTTCCCAGATAACGGACGCATCCGAGGCCAGAATGAGCAAGGGCTGCACCCACTGCATGAGCAGCTGACAGTACTCTTTTTCAAGGTCTACCGCCGCCTGCAGGGTGTTTTTGCGGAAGCGCTTGATGAAAAACTGACGTACGATAAAGAAGAAAATCAGTTCCACCAGCGCGACGCCGCCCATGACAATGGCCGCCGTATACTGCTTCCACAAAAGCGCCAGCAAAACGCTCATGACAAAGCTGATGCAGATCATGACGATCAGCATGGCGAAGTAGAAGCGGAAACTTGCTTTCTTTTTACTCATAAAGTAAATTCCTCACCGGACATGCAGCTGTTGTGATAGCGGGGATCGTCCGTAACCTCCTGCCCGAAAAAGGCCGGAGGCACAAAGCTGTGCATATCCTCTTCACTCGGAAACTCGACCTCCGCCATCACAAGGCCCGCCAGATCCCCTTCGAAAATGTCCAGTTCAGCGGTGTGCCCATCCTCCAGCGGAAGCAGATACCGGGTTTTTTCAATGACACGCCCCTCCTTTTTGGCCAGGAGCGTCCTGTAACTTTTGGCCGGAAGCGCCCACTCGATTTCTTCGTGGGCGGCCAGACCCTTTCCCTTGAGCGTAAGCACATAAGTGCTGCGGCTGCCTTTTTCAGTCCGGCGCGTGATCTTGCGAACGCGGATGACCGGTTCATAGCAGATGTAGGCCTGGCTGATGTGATAATGATCCAGCCCAGCCGTATCGACGGCCTCCTTCAGCAAAAACTTGCGCTCGATTTCCAAGGTTTTCCTCCGGGAAAAATAACGGAGAGAGAAGGCTTGCGCCTGCTCCGTTCCGCAATAATAGTTAGTTTATTATACTCTTCAAACGGGAAAGCGTCAAGAGAGCAAGCCAAGCTCCTGCACGGGAGCAAGCCAAGCTCCTGCGCGGGAGCTTGGTAGGGAGAAAGGGAGCAAAGCATCAGAAGCTTTGCTTCTGATGCTTTGCAGGGAGTCAGGGAATGCGCGCAGGACGCAGGGGGAGAGAAATACTGCAGAGCTGTTTAGGAAAATGGGGGCATTTTCAACGAGCTTCCCCGGCTCCCCAGCTCCCTTTCCCCTGAGCCGCTATACTGCTCGTCATCTCCATCTTTCCGCCGCAGCGGCAGAGAAGCGGGCTTGCGGGACTGTGCAGGCTCATCACTGCGGCACAGGAGGGACAGTGTCTTCGGACCGTATAACGGCGGATAGACGGTCCGCGCAGTCTGACGCAATAGGCTGCCTCGGTGAAGCCGCAGCCGCAGCGGTACAGCGCAGGCTCAAGCGTGACACGGGCGCGGCGATTCGCCAGCAGGAGCTGCTGAGCCGTTTCTCCGTATATACCTTTGCGGAAGCGTCTCCTCTCTGCGACAGCACGGGCGTGCAAATCCTCATCCGGCAGCATAAAACAGCTTTCCTCGCCGCAGGCCGTGCAGCGAAAACGGTAAATCTCAGTCATAAACAGTCTCCTTCCGCCTTATCGGACCGATAAAAAGTCCTCTCTGTATAATATGACGCCGAAAACAGGCAAAAGAGGACGAATAATCCGGACTTTTTTCGAAATTACGCCGGAAGATAAAAATACCGACGGTCGATGCCTGCTTCGTTTAAGAGGGCCGCGCACTTCCGGAAAAGCGCCAGCACCGCCGCGGCCCGGGGTGCTCTCTCCGCCGGCAGCTTCCGGTACAGCTCGCCCATGCGCAGATAGGCGCGGATGGCGCGCAGGCCGTCGCAGAAGTAAAAGTCGTCGCCGTAGCCGTCCAACACGAACATGGCTGAGCTGATCAGCTGCTCGGTCTTCCCGCTGCCGATGCTCGTTCTTTCCGCCTCCAGCAGACTTCGGAGCGCCTGCACCGTTTCGTACGGAAGCGTCACATAGCGCTCGTCCAGCACCGTCGCCTCCTTCAGCAGACAATTGTCCTGCTCGCGCTCGAAGACGGCCACCCCGTGCCCGGCGATGCTGCCCGAGCAATTAGCCCAGAACTCAAACAGCTTCAGATCCCCTCTGTCTTTTTCCGGTGTTACCACCATATCTCTCACCCTCCTTCTCTTTCTGTATCTCCATTAAAACAGATGAGAGGTCCTATAAAACGGACAGTCGTTTTAAACAAAAAATCGGGGCCACCAATCACCCGCCTTACATTAACCCCGGACCAAAATCCGCCGGGCAGAAGTGTCACGGGTGGGTTTTCTTCACAAAGTCATCAAGGAACGCGAGCTCTGCATACAGTCGCGCCCACACATCCGGCAAAGCTCGTTGTAGGTGATTCTGTTGCATTCGTTCAGAAAGAGCGCCCCTTCTTCCTTACGCTTCCTGCTCATTCTTGACACGATCAAACACCTCCTGATATTGTTCCTCGGTTGTACTTCCTGGGGGCGTTTTGTCACTTGAAACGCAAAAACGCCCAAGATCTCTCCGAGATGTACATTCTCGAGGCGATTTTGGGCGCTTTTCTTCGTAATAAAACATGATTCTAAGGTAAGGCGAGTATTTCCCTTATGGAAGCATACCAAATATGTTCTTGTGTCTTGTTCCGGTTATTAGGTTTAATTCCATCGTATTTTCGTCCGCAAAAGAATATACCATTAATGGGCATCCGTTGTAAATCATACAAATCGTCATATCTTTCCGTATGTCAGCCTGAGGGTTTTATTACTATGGCGAGAAAACATCAGTTCCCAACATCTTCTTTGATGTAGAAAACAGAACTCAATGTTTTTTTGTATTTGCGAATGCCTCGACGAGCTTTGAGCAAATTGCGAGTCCTATACACCCCGTCTTGAGCGAAGATGTCGCGGATGCCAGTCATGCATTTATCCGTATATCGATGAATGACAATTTTCTGTTCTTTGACATAGTACGCGAACATTGCATATTCCGAGAACACATAGATCTTGTTTGGAGTTCCTTGAAGGAAGCGAACAGAATCGGGAAAGAAAACCGCTATCTCTTCCACGTCGATGGTCCGCGGTAGAGAGGCGAACGCCTCTCGGAAGCAAGCAACATTCTTTTCTTGGGTATAGTAATTCTTTAGGGGGGAGAAGACCTCTGTTTGCATCAATTGCCGGCGAATAGTCTCTGCCTCTTTTTCTTTCTCCTCTATTTCAGTATTAACGTGTCTGAATTTGTTCAAAAAGAAGGAGTCATTAATCTTACGGAGATGCTTTTGCTTTTTTTCGTTTTTCTTCAGTTGGTCTTGGAGTTGATGCTTTTGGGCAAGGAACGCTATGCACTTTCTAAATTCCGCGTTTATAACGCGTTCCTCTCGGGCAATGGTTGCAGCAGAGCATTCAATATAGCGGACATCCTCATTGAATATTTCATTTGGAGGAAGGATAACCTTACTTGATTTGATCTTAAATTTATTGTAAACATCTGGGTTCTTCTCCTTGATTTCTTTTCCAAAAAGAAAAAAGATGAAAACAAAAAAAGTGATTAGAGCAAAAATGGCAGCAAGGCGTATTCTTCTTGCCGGTTGGGAATAGGCATAAATATCTGATGCCGTACTTATTCTGCTAGAAATCTGCTCTTTGCTTGGAAGAGCGACATCAAGAGATAGATAAGAAGGCTCTTTTGGTGCGTTTGGCTTGCTGATGATCTTGCGTTTTGGGGGGGCGTATTGAGGTTTCTCGGGTTCCTGAGGCGCCTCAGGATATTCTATTGAATCCACTTCCACAGTGACATCTTGAGGAATCATTTCAAAAGTGACAGTAAATTTAGCAGTCTTTCCCGCATTCTTACCGCGATTCTCGCTAACGTTCACATTGAACTCAACTGCAAAGCCTTCTTCCGTATCCTGTCGCGTGATAGTATGGGCCCTATAATTAGAACCGACATCAGGCACCTCATCATATTCTGTGTAGCAAGCAAAGAATATAGTAGTAGAGCCTTCACGAAGCGTCACAACATCATCGCGTTGACGAACGTTTTCTCCGTCGATTTTGTATTCCGCAAACCATTCATATCCGATATTAACGTTATCTGTGCGATAATAAGAAATATTAACGAGAAAAGGAGTGCCGTTTTTAAGAGCGTTCTCGTTGGCCTCCTGAGTAATCCGCTCACACTCTTTCTCATGCTGTTGCACATCTAGCACATATTGTTGATATAGTTCTTCATAAGCTGCAAGTTCCATATCATAGTTAACTTGATAAGCTTGGAATTCAAGATCATATGCCGCTTTGAGTTCGTTGTAAATCTCGACCTCCGTTCGATATGCCGCCATATCTTTCTCATATTGTTGCTTGAGAGCATCGTTTGAACGGTTCAGTGACTCGACGGCTTGGTCGTATTTCTCAAGTTCTATATTATAGACACTATCCGTGATTCCACTGCGAAATAGAGAAGGGATAGCAAAAGAGGTCAAAAAGACGAAGAGAACCACAGCGACAACTAATGGAAGCAGTGTTTTCTTAACGATTTTCTTTAACATGATAAAGCCTTTCTTATTATCACGACGGGATGCGGTTAGAATGAGATTGCATGGACGCAGTAGTCGAATTTGCCGCTATGAGAAAGCCAATCATTCTAGTGATTCTTGCCGCAGTGGAATTGACCATGGATGGAGCAACTTTTTTCAGATGTTCTGCTACGTTATTACCCTTAATAATACTTTCCTTCGCAATGTTTTGCAAGAAAAAATCCGACTTGTAGGCGTCAAACTCTCGCTCGCGACGCGAGTAGAACACAGGTGAAAGATCGCCGAAGAAACGGACATCGGAGAAGTCGCTTACTTCTCCATTTTCTTGAGCATCGCAATTAGCTCCTGCTCGGAATAAGAGAGAACCATTGCGCGAATGGCTTTCGCCTTTTCTTCTCTTTCCGCTTCCGGCGTATTCCGCATAAGATTTGAAAGAGTCTCTCTCGTACTCAGAGATAAACCCTTTTCCGAAATAGCTTGCAATAGTATAGCTCGCTCGTGGATTGGACTTTTCTTCTTCATAAAGCATCCCCCTTATTATGTCTAAATCGGTGTCAACATCGTAATCAGCGTATTCGCTCAAGGCGCGAGTAGAACACAGGCGCAAGGTCGGCGGAGAAGCGGATGTCGCCATTGTCGGCAGGATAACTAATTCCCTTACTGTCAAGTATTGCCTTCTCGGAAGCGGTCAGCCTTAAGCCGTACTTGATTTTCTCCTTGATTTTTGCAACGCTCTCATAAGATTTCCAAGGCTTTACTTTCGCGTTTGCGAGATCCGCGCTTCTGCCATCTCTACTGCTTTCTCGCAGATTTCGTCCGCCGTAACCGAAGGGTTCTCGCGGATATAGTCCATCATCTCCAATCCCATCCCCGGATGTCGAAGAAAAATCGCCGTATTCGTTATCGTGGTAATATCCGCTCCGCGTGCTCGCATTTCCCGAGCGACCTCCCAAGTCTCCTCTGTCATCAATGATACCATTTACAAAACCTCCTTTTACATCGCGTTCTATATACCTATATTCGGGTGCTGTTATTCTTTCAAGAAGAATAACATCGCCTCCATCAAAAACCTCAAGCAAATCTCTTTCCTAAAAATCGTATGACAAATCATTCATTCAAAGGATGCGGTGCTCATTCTCAGCCAATGAAAAACAAGCGTCAATGAAGTTTTTCAACGATTTCATTATACTCAAAGAAAAGTCCCATATTTCGGGCTTGAAAATGCCCCCTCGCTTTCCGCGGCAAACGCACTGCTCGTTGTCCTTAGCACAAAAAAAGATCCGGAAAGTCTTCCGGATCTGATTGCTTTATACACTGGCGGTCTCGGTGTTGTCCTTGCTGAGCAGCACCACCGCCCGCAGACGCTCGTACATGTCCCACAGCAGGGGATTCGTGTAGGCGCGCCACAGAGCCTCTTCATTGTCGATCATGAACGTCCGCATGGCGGAGCCGGAGATGTCTACGGTTTTGGGCACGTACAGCTCGGCGATGCGGCCGTACTCACGCTCGAACCAGGTGACGCGGCGGCCCTCCGTGCCGGAGACAAGAAGGTCCGGCTGGACGCCCAGAATGCGCTTGGCGGCGGAAAGCAGGTAGTCGCCCCAGACGGTCTGGTTGCCGCCTACGCCAAGGTCGGGCAGGGGCTCCAGGATCAGGCGGCCGGAAGCGACCTCGTCGGTGAAAACGCGCGTGATGACCTCGCAGCGAAGCTCGTAGGAGAAGGGGTTGGTGGCCGTCAGCTGCTCCTGCGACGAGCCGATAAAGAGGAGCACGCGCTCGCAGCAGGCCAGGGCCGTGCGGACGATCTGCTCATGTCCGCTGTGAAAAAGCTGAAAGCGGCCGATAACGAGGCCGTTCTGAAAAATCGCCATGAGGCACCTCCGAGGAATGTTTGTCTGAATATTATACGCGAAAAATGCGGAAAAGGAAAGAATACTTTTTATATCTCGCGAAGCGTGACGGTCTCGCGAAGCTTCAGACCGTAGCGCGCGGCCATCGCCTCGGCCTTTGCCAGCACCTCGGGCTGATAGAAGCGGTTCGGACCGTGCGCGTCGATGCCGAGGACAACGGGGCAGCCCATTTCTCCGACCAGCTTCCAGAATTTTCTGCAGGGGTAGTTGCGGTTTCCCCAAAGGCCGAGAAGGTTGATTTCGAGCGGTGTGTCGGTGTCGAGAGAGGCCTGGCAGAGGCGGCGCATTTCGGCCAGGTATTTCGTCTTCGGGCCCATGTACCAGATGATGTCCGGGTGGGCGACGTAGGTGAATTTCCCCGTCTGCATTGCGGCGACGACTTGATCCACGTAGAGGCGGAGGTCGTCGTCACGGAAGGTGACCTTCATCGTGCGGACGCTGCCGGGGCTGTCGAAGCTTAAGAAATGCTGACCGAGCAGCAGATATTCCGCGCCCAGGCTCTTCACATAGGCAAGCATTTCGTCAAAGTAGTCGGGGTAGTACTCCATTTCGAAGCCAATGGGCATCTCGAGCTGTCCCGCGTACTTTTCGCGCAGGGCGCGGAGCTCGGCTATGCAGCGTTCGGCCTGCGCCGAGGGCACGCGGAAGGCCGCCTCATACCCGTCCCGGGTGCGGAAGGGGGCATGATCGGAAAAGCCGAGCGTTTTGAGGCCCATGTCCAGGGCGCCCCTGATGTACTCCTCGGGCTCGCCGCTTGCGTGGCCGCAGTAATGCGTGTGGGTATGATAGTTGGCGATCATGGCAAAAACCTCTATTCAGTTTGAATTCCGGAGGGCGCGTCACAGCGTTAGATACCAAAGTAATCAACGCGCCCTTAGGTGCTGCCATCTCCGGCAATACGCGCTCTGCGCGTATTGCGAGGGCGCGTCACAGCGTTTGGTACCAAAGTTACCAACGCGCCCTTATTATATCACAACTTCCTCCCTGCGGCATCGGCTTTTCTTGAAAAATCGCGTCCGCGGCGCTATACTGAAAGCATCCTTCCCGCGAGGTGATTTTCCATGCATCTGTCCTCTACCACCGATAAGCTCTCCGAGCGGTACGGGAGCGTCGAGCAGGCCGTCCGAGCGCTGGCCGACGCCGGCTTTTCCGCCTTCGACTTTTCGATTTTCGACGCCCTCAGCAATCCCATCTTCGGAGACGAGCGCCTCAGCTGCCTGGCCGCGCTCAAAAGCTGCGCCCGGGACGCCGGCATCGTCTGCAATCAGGCCCATGCCCCCTTCCCGACGCTTTTGCCGGAGGGCCGCTATTCGAGCGAATATGAGCACTACAATGAGATGATTTTCGACCGGCTGGTCCTGTCCGTTCAGGCCGCCGCGTATCTGGGCGCCTCCAACATCATCGTTCACCCTATCACACACCTGCCCTACCGCGCCAACGCCGCCTACCTGAAGGAGCTCAACCTCGAGCTTTTCCGCGCCCTCGCGCCCCACGCACGGGAGGCCGGCATCCGCCTCTGCCTTGAGAACCTGCTGGACTGCACACAGCCTGATCGCGGCCCCTCCTGCTGCGGGACGCCCGCTTCCTATCTGGATTTTCTGGACGCCCTGGATGAGCCCGAGCTCTTCGGCGCCTGTCTGGACACCGGGCACTGTCTGCTGGCCGGCGAAGACTGCGCCGACTTCATCCGCGCGCTGGGCCCGCGCCTCGTCGCCCTGCACCTGAACGACAACAATGGGCTGGACGATCAGCACCTGATGCCCACCCTCGGCCTGAACGACTGGCCCCGCATCATGCAGGCCTTAAGCGACATCGGCTATCAGGGCGATCTCACCCTCGAGTGCGATAATACCCTGCGCCGCTATCCGACTCACCGCCTGCCCGAGGCCGAGCGCCTTTTCCACGATACGCTGCTTTCGCTTGCGGCAATGATGTCGTAAAACGCTTGCTTTTCCGCGTCCGCACAATTATAATAAGAACATCAAACCGCTTTGAACTTCTTCGGGGAGCCGGCGCCAGCCGGCTGAGACTGGGTTATGATGCTGCCCTCACCCGTAAACCTGATCCGGATAATGCCGGCGTAGGGAAAGATGCACCGGTGACTCCTTAAATAAGCCGCGTCTGCATTCTGACAAAAAGTGCATACGCGGCTATCATTTATCAGGAGGCACAACATGCGCAACAAATCCGTACGCGCCCTGTGCGAGGCGGCCATGTCCGTGGCGCTCGCGCTGGTGCTCAGCTACATCAAAATTCCGATCGGCGTCGAATTCGGAGGCTTCGGCGGAAGCGTCGACCTGGTCATGCTGCCGCTCGTCATCTGCGCCTGCCGCTGGGGCCTGGGATGGGGCCTTGGCGCGGGACTGGCGCTCGGTCTTCTCAAGTTTTTCCTGGCCGGAGGCTTCGCCATCACCTGGCAGTCGATGCTTCTGGACTACGCCGTCGCCTACATGGCCGTCGGCTTTGCCGGACTCATTAAGCGCCGGCCGAAGCTTCTGTGGCTGGGGGCGCTCGTAGGCTGTCTGGCCCGCTTCCTGGTCCATTTCGTGAGCGGTGTCACCATCTACGCGGCCTACATGTCCGACATTTTCGGCATGCACATGACGAGTGTCTGGGTTTATTCTCTTCTTTACAACGCCACCTATATGCTGCCGAATACGGTCCTGTGCGTGCTGGCGTGCGTACTGCTGAGGCCCGTGCTCAAAAAATACCTGCTTCCTGAGGAGGACTGAAAATGGACGTTTCCGAACGCTTCCTGCACTATGTTTCCTTCGGCACGAATTCCGACGAATTCTCCGAAAGCTGTCCCTCTACGCCTGAGCAAAAGCTGCTTGGCGCCTACATCGCCGATGAGCTGCGCGCCATCGGTCTCGAGGACGTCCGCATGGACGAAAACGGCTACGTCTACGGCTATCTGCCCGGCAGCGGCAGCCTGAAGGATGCTCCGGCGCTCGGCCTCATCGCCCACATGGACACCTCTCCCGATGTGTCCGGCAGCAATATCCGTCCCCACCGCATCCACTACGAGGGCGGCGACATCGTTCTCGAAAACGGCGAGCTTATCGACACCGCCACCTTCCCCTTCCTTGATCGCTTCATCGGCCAGGACCTCATCACCACTGACGGACGCACGCTGCTCGGCGCCGACGATAAGGCCGGCATCGCCGAAATCGTGACCGCCTGCGAGGCGCTGCTTGCGCAGCCCGAAACCGCGCACCGTCCTCTGGCCGTCGCTTTCACGCCCGACGAGGAAATCGGCCGCGGCGCCGACCGCTTTGACCTCAAAAGCTTCCCCGCGCCCGTCGCCTACACCGTGGACGGCGGCTTCCTGGGCGGGATCGAATACGAAAACTTTAACGCCGCCTCCGCCGTCATCCGTGTGAAGGGCGTCAACATCCACCCCGGCGATGCTAAAAACAAGATGAAAAACGCCGTCCTGATGGGCGCTGAATTCATTGCCCGCATGCCCGCTGCCGAAATCCCCGCCCATACCGAGGGCTATGAGGGCTTCTACCACATCTCGTCCTTTGAGGGCGACGAGTCTGCCGCGGTGCTGCGCATGATCATCCGCGACCACGACCGCAGCCGTTTCGAAGCCCGCAAGTGCTTTGTCGCCGGGCTGTGCGATTACCTGAATTCGGTCTGGGGCGAGGGCAGCTTCACCGCGGACATCTGCGACAGCTACTACAACATGCTCGAAAAGATCAAGCCCCATATGGAGCTCATTGAAAATGCCAAAGCAGCTTTCACCGAGTCCGGCGTCGTGCCCGAGACCGTAGCCATCCGCGGCGGCACAGACGGCGCCCGTCTTTCCTTCGAAGGTCTGCCCTGCCCCAACCTTTCCACCGGCGGCGCCAACTACCACGGCGTGCACGAGTTCGTCTCCGTGCAGGCCATGGAAAAGATGGTCGAGGTGCTGATGAGACTGAGCAGCAAGCTGTAAACAATATATTACAAAAAGCGAGAGCACCGGGAAAGTGTTCTCGCTTTTTTTACTTTTGCGCATCGAGCAGGAGCACGCTCTCTTCGCCGGCTGCGTTCTGAAATATCAGCCGCGCGGCGGGGACGGCCTGTCCGTCCTGCACGCGGTAGACGCTGTCCGCCGAGATGAGCGAAACGGCCTCAAAGCCATCGCGGGAGAGCTGCCAAAGCGCGCGGGAAAGGATTTCATCCGCTGTGCAGACGGGCTCCGGCTGGGCGCTGCTTTGGACGCGGTAATCGTGACGGACCGCACTTTCGACGCCCTGCGGGGTGACGGTGACGTCGGCACAGTCGTAAAGACAGAGGACGCTCCCTTCGTTCCGGCAGAAGCGAAAGCTCCAGCTGTTTTCCGCTCTGCTTTCCGCAAGCAGGCTGAAGGAGCGGCCGTACCAATGCTCGACGGTGGCCTCGGCCAGCAGGCGGGCGCTCTGAAGCTCCCGGATCGGCTGGACGGACAGCGCAAAGGCGCTTTCCGGAAGGTCCTCTCGGCGTTCGGCGCCCAGCGTGAGGGTGCCGAGGCTTGCGAGACCGTCGAGCCGCGCCGCGTCTGCCTTCACGCTGATGCCGCGCTGCTCGTAAAGCGCCAGCACGGTCCGAAGGCTTTGCTCGTTTTCGCGGCGCGTCTGCTCCTTCCGCAGAAGGCGCAGACCCAGAAGACCCAGATTAATGATCAGCAAAAGAGCCAGCACCAGGATCCGAATCCGTTTCCACCTCATGGACGGGCCTCCTTTCGGGAAGCCAGCTCAGCGCAGCGCCAGCGGGAAACGGAGCTGACCTTCGCGCCCTGGTCCTGCAGGCCGGCTTCAAAACGGTCGCCGGAGAGGAGCCAGACGGACTCGGGAATGGCCAGAGGCTCTTCGGCCAGCGCCTGTACCAAGGCATCGTACTGCGTCAGGTTCCGCTGCTGCGGATTCAGCACGGCGCGGTAGACGCTCACGTAGTCGCCGGAGAAGAAGGAAATGATGCCCTTGGTGACGCGCACGCAGAGGGCGGGGGTGTCCGCGTCATTCAGCACCAGGCGAACGCCGCGGCAGTAGTAGTCAAAGTCGAACTGATAGCCGTCCTCGATGGGCGCCCAGTGCGAAAGCACGGTGCAGAGCTCAGTGTTGGTGGTGGACAGCGCGGCGTCGCGCACGAAATCGGAGGCCAGTGCGAAGGACTCGGCCAGACTCATGTTTTCGTAGTCCGGCAGAGCGACCGCGGAGTAGCGGACACGGCCGTCAGAGGAGATGCGGAGCGTCGTGTTTTCATTGGTGTAGAGGACGCTGTTGAAGCCGATGCTCCAGATGCGCAGGGTGTCGGAATATCGAAGAAGGCGCAGGGCGTAGCTGCGCGTCTGAGCCGCGTTGACGGAGCCCTCGGGGCCCGCGAAGACGCCCGAGCGCAGCAGAAAATAATCGGGCATGGCGCACTCATCCGGCGCGAGGAAGAAGGCATCGCCGCCGAGGCCGAAGCGCTGCTGCGCGCAGAGCAGATCGGCGGAAGCACTCGCGGCACTTTCGGGGAAACGGTCCAGCAGGCGTTGGAACTGCGAGCCGCGGCGCTCGGCGGTAACCGTGAGCTTCCAGCAGAAATCCGCGCTGCGGTTGACAAAATACAGACTTGAATCCTGCCAATACAGGGTCGAGGGGACAAGCCAGAGCTCCCTGACGCCGTCCTCGGGAAGACTTTGGCACAGGCCCTCCGAAAATCCGAGCGAACGCAGAAGCTCCGCGTTGATGGCAAAACGGTAGCGGCAGCACAGGGCCGGCTGCGCCTGAAAAAACTCCTGCGCCGGGTCGAAGCGGCCGTTTCCGGCGCTTCTGCCCAGGTCAAGCAGCGAAAACAAGAGCTCTTTCATTTCAGGATAGTCGGGCGAACCGACGTCCACGGAACGGTAGCCGCCGTCGCCTGCGGTAAGGTACATGCAGGCCGGGGACAGCATGTCGCGGCCGAGCTCCCACAGGTCCTCCGCCTGGTCGTCCTCGCTCCGCGAGTACGCGCGCAGGGGACTCATCAGGTCTCTCAGCTGCCAGACGCCCAGATACAGAAGCGCGCTCAGACAGAGAAAAAACGCGCCGAGCGACAGCGCTTTTTTCAGTTTAAGCCTCATGGGACGCCTCCGCTTTATCCGGAAGCGACAGCGCGATCCAGAAGGTCGAGCCCTCGCCGGGCTTGCTCTCCACCCAGATGCGTCCGCCGTGCAGCTCCATGATTTCCTTGCAGATGGCCAGGCCCAGTCCCGTGCCGCCCGCGGAGCGCGAGCGCGCCTTGTCGACGCGGTAGAAGCGCTCGAAAATGCGCTTCTGGTCCTTGGGATCGATGCCGAGACCGCGGTCCTGCACGAAGGCGCGCAGCTCCGTCTCCTCCTCGGCAAGCACTACGCCCGCGGATATGACCGTGCCGGCCTCGCTGTAGGCGATGGCGTTGTTGATCAGGTTGCGGAAAACGCGCGACAGCTGGCCGGAGTTTCCGCGGACCAGCGGCACCTCCCCGGCGCCCTCGTAGACGAGCGTCTGCTGCTTGGCATCGGCCGCGAAGGAGGAGCGGCTCATCGCCTCCTTCAGCAGGAAGACCAGATCGATTTCGCTGACGGAGCGCAGCGTGCCCTGGCTGTCCATGCGGGAGAGCTCCAATAGCTCGGTGATAAGCTGGGTCATGCGGTCGGCCTCGTTATCGATTACGCCCAGAAACTGGCGGCGCGTGTCGGCGGGCAGCTCATCATCCTCGAGCAGCGTTTCGACGTAGCTTTTGACCATGGTGACGGGGGTGCGGAGCTCGTGACTGACGTTGCCGACGAATTCCTTCTGCAGGGCTTCCATCTTCCGGCTTTCAGTAACGTCGCGAAGCACTGCCAGCAGCGCCTTCTGCTGCTCCTGCTCGTTGTAGAAGGGAGCCAGAACGGCGCTGACGAAGCCGCCCTCGGTCTGCAGCAGATAAGAGCTGCCGGTGCGTTCCTGAAGGCTGTCGCCGATGCGGCGGGGCGCGAAGGCCTCATCAAAGCTCTGCTCGGTCAGCTGCTCGCCCAGAAGGCTCACGGCCGCGGGATTCCACTCCAAAAGCCGGCCGTCCGCCCCGTACAGGAGCAGACCGTCGGTCATGTAGCGGAAGATAATATTCAATTTGTCTTTTTCCTGATTCAATTCGCCGATCATGGCCGAAAGGGCGCGGGCCATGTCGTCGAAGCTGTCGCTCAAAAGGTCCAGCTCGTCCTCGGACTCCTCCGTGCGCTTTTCGCCGGGCTCCAGCTCACCGGAGGCCAGGCGCTGTGTCTTATGCGAAAGAGTCAGAAGAGGCTTGGTGATGCCGGAGGCTACGAAGTAGCCGACGACGGCCGCCAGCAGCATGCCGATGCCGATGGCGATCAGAATGGTCGTGACGGTGTGACGGAGCGTCTCATACAGAGGCGCCAGCGACTGCCGCGTCAGCAGGATGTAGCGCGTACCGGAGAGCTCAAAGGCCTCTGCCCACTCCGCCATCCGGCCCGACACGCTCAGTCTTCCGAGCGGTTCCCCGACAATGGCTGCGGTTACCGCACGCGACCCGCGCTCCGACTCCTTCAAGTCCTCTCCGCGATGGTAGAGAGTCTGCCCCTGCTCGTCCAGCAGGAAAAAAGCGCGGTTCTGCCGGCTGGACTCGGTGCCCGCGGATTCCAGCATCCACGCGCCGATCAGCTCGGACAGCATGTCCTCGACGTTGTTTTCCTCGGAGTCGGCGGCCTGCAGGGTGTTTACGATGCGCTCCGAGAGGTAGCGGGTCTCCTCCGTCAGCTGCTCATATTCGTTCTGCAGCAGGTGGAAGAGGATGTAGCCGCCGCTCGCAGCGAGGGCCGCCAATACCAGCACGGCCAGGGCCGTGACGATTTTCCACTTTAAGCTTTTCATACGTTCTGATCGTTAAAGAAGTAGCCGATGCCGCGCTTGGTCAGGATGTAGCGCGGAAGGGCAGGGTCATCCTCGATTTTTTCACGCAGTCGGCGGACCGTGACATCCACGGTGCGCGGATCGCAGTACTGCTCGTAGCTCCACACCTTTTCGAGCAGGGTTTCGCGCGAAAAGATAACGCCCGGGTTCTCCATCAGGAAGCGAATGAGCTCCCATTCGCGCGTGGTGGTGTTGACTTCCGTCCCGTTTTTGCAAAGGCGGCAGCGCTCAGGCTCCAGGCTGAGGGCGCCGAGGACAATGGCCTTGGCCCGGGACGTTTCGGCGGCGGCCGCATAGGCAGCGCTGCGCCGCAGGTTGGTCCGGACGCGCGCCATCAGCTCCCGCATCGAAAAGGGCTTCGTAATGTAGTCATCCGCCCCGAATTCCAGACCGACGACCTTGTCAAGCTCCTCGGCACGGGCGGTCAGCATGAGAATGGGCACGTTGGACGTTTCCCTGAGCTTCCGGCAGACCTCAAGCCCGTCCATTTCGGGCATCATGACGTCCAGAAGCAGAAGGTCCGGCTTCTCCTTTTCAAAAACAGCCAGGGCCTCCGTACCGTTTGAGCCCGTCACCACGGAAAAGCCTTCACGCTCCAGATTAAAGCGGATGATGTCGACAATGCTCGGTTCGTCATCGACGACCAAGATTTTTCCCTGCATGCTTACCTCCTGAAAAGAGGACTTTCGGCAAGCGAAAATCCTCTTTAATTTTGCTGTTACGGGGCATTTCCGTATTTAGACAGATAAGGGATCGGATCTACCACGTGACCGTTATATTCTATTTCGAAGTGACAGTGAGGACCGGTCGAGAAGCCGGTGGAGCCCATCAGCGCGATTACCTGGCCCTGATAGACATAGTCGCCCTCATGCACGAGCAGCTGATAGTTGTGCCCGTACCAGGTGCGGTAATGATTCTGATGATTGATGATAATGTAATTGCCCAGGCCGTCATCATTGTAGGAGGCCTTGACAACGATGCCGCTGGCCGCAGCGTGCACAAAGGTGCCCTGGCGGTTGGAAATATCGATTCCCTCGTGGAAGGCGCCGAACTGTTCACGGTAACCGAAGCGCGAGGTGATAACGCCGGAGGCAGGCCAGTAAAAATCGGGTACGGGCATGGTGCCCTTTTCGACGTAGCGCGTCTGAGCGGCGCGCAGAAGCTGCGTGCTGATTCCCTTGCGCTCCATTTCACGGGAGCCGCTGTAGTAGACCATATCCTCGGCCAGAACCAGCGCCGGACGGCCGGAATTCAGCACACGCTCATAGTCCTCATACTGACCGGTGTTCCGGATATATTCAATGGGGGGATCCTCTTCGCGCTCATAGATTTCGCGGTAGACGCGGTAGACCGTCACATCGGCGCACTGCTCCAGCGCTTCCTCGACGCTGACCGCGTCATCTTCGCGCACGTAGAGAATCTGATAGCCGATTTCGTAGGGGAAGGCGATGTCCTCCAGC
>JAZRWR010000007.1:0-2089 GCA_045599825.1 Bianqueaceae bacterium
AGCTCATTGTTCCACTTGAGGATCCTGTACAGGTCGTTATTCAGGATGCCGCCGCCGAGCAGACCGAGGGTCTCCAGCTCCGGGCCCTTCACGTCCCGCCCCTCCACGTTCACGGTGCGGGCGCACTTGATCGGGCAGGTCAGGCAGCCCTTGTTCACAACGTTGCGCTCCTCCGCGAGCGTCTCGCCGTTCACCAGCGCAAAGTCCTCATACTGTCCGTAATTATAGTTCTTGGTGGAGAGCATCCCGCGCATCTGCATGGAGCTGACGAGACCCGCCGTGCCCAGTCGGGGGAGCTGGCTGCCGGTCAGGGGATGATTGCGCAGATAGGCGAACCACTTCTGATTCCACGCCGCCGTCTTCTCCGGGTCGGCAATGCGGAATTCGTGGTTGCCGGTCACCGCGATGCCCTTGAGGTTCTTCCAGCCGAACACCGCGCCGACGCCGGTGCGCCCCGCGGCGCGCTCGCCGCTGATCACCGCGCTGTAGAGCACCAGATTTTCCCCGGCGGGGCCGATCACCATCTGGCCGAAGGCGCGCTTCGCGCCCCAGGTATCCTCCAACAGTCCCTCAATCTTTTCCTGGCAGGGCGTAACCTTCAGACCCCAGAGTCCATCCTCGTCCGCATCGCGGAAGGTAAATTTGTCGTTCTCAATGACGATCCAGGTATGCTTCTCGCATTTTCCGCGGATAATAAGCGCATCCATACCGGCACGCTTGAGAAAATACCCGAAGCTGCCGCCGCAGTTCGACGAGGTGATAAATCCCGTCTGCGGAGAGAGGCAGGACATATTAAAGCGTCCGGAGCTGGGGGCGCCGGAGCCGGTCATCGGACCGGTGGTGATGACGATCAGGTTTTCCTCGGAAAAAGGCTGCTCTTTTCCGGTAAAATTATCGCAGAGGATCTTGGCCGCCATGATCTTGCCGCCGATGAATTTTTCACGCAGCTCGTCCGTCCAGGGGTACTCCTCGGCTTTCTGCGTGTTCAGGTCCAGCAGCACGACTTTTCCCATGTAGCCGCCGTATTTTGTTGCCATGTAGCTGATTCCTCCTAACCCTATCTGTTTTAACAGTATTATTATAGCCACGCATCTGTCGGATTTCAACAGGGTTTTCGTCTCCGCGGCCGATTTTTTGTGTAGCTTTTCAACGGATTTACGTTTCCTTTTCGCTTTTCCGATAAATTTTGCGCAGCTTTCACTTGCTTTTATCCCATTGGTGCGTTATGATGATATTACACTAAAAATTGGGAGGCACACCATGGGTAAATTTGTAATCAAGCAGGCCAAGACCGGCTATATGTTCAACCTGAAGGCCGGCAACGGCGAAATCATCGCAACCAGCGAAGTCTACTCCTCTCTGGACGCCTGCAAAAACGGCGTTGCCAGCGTGGCGAAGAATGCTCCCGTCGCAGCTCTGGAAGACCAGACTGTGGAAGGATTTGCCACGGAAAAGAACCCCAAGTTCGAAGTCTATGCTGACAAGCGCGGCGAATTCCGCTTCCGCCTGAAGGCTACCAACGGTCAGATCATTGCCACCGGCGAAGGCTACAAGGCCAAGGCCAGCTGCCTGAAGGGCATTGCTTCCATCCGCAAGAACGCTCCAGAAGCTGCTGTCATCATCGAGGAGGCATAAATTCTTCATGGCCATCGATATCAAGACAAAAGTCACCGAACTCGTCACCAAGATTTCCAAGGATGAAGCCCTGCAGAAGGAATTCAAGTCCGATCCCGTCAAGGCGGTCGAATCTCTGGTCGGCGTCGATCTCCCGGATGACTCTGTCAACAAGATCGTGGACGGCGTAAAAGCCAAGCTTGCCGTGGATGGCGCAAAGGGCGCTGTTGACAAACTGAAGAATCTGCTCTGATCGGAAAAAAGGACTTCCAGCCGGAAGTCCTTTTTCCTCCCTTTTATTAACACAACAGGATGATTTTCATGCCTTCTTGCGAATATATTTTCTTTGATCTGGACGGAACACTGACTGACCCCGGTCTCGGCATTACGAACTCCGTGATGTATGCGCTGCAGCATTACGGAATCAGTGTTTCGGACCGGAGCGAGCTTTACAAATTCATCGGTCCCCCGCTCA
>JAZRWR010000008.1:0-13376 GCA_045599825.1 Bianqueaceae bacterium
CTTCGAAGAGGGGCTCGATCACTACGTTGCTGAAATCGATCTTTTCAGGGGCTGCAGGGGCTGCTTCAGGAGCACTTTCGACCGACTCCTTTTTGGCAACATTTGCAGACTTCTGACCATCTAAGCTCTTCATCGTCGGGAATAACAGTACGTCGCGGATGGCGGGGGAATCGGTCAGAAGCATGACCAAACGGTCGATGCCGTAGCCGATACCGCCGGTGGGCGGCATGCCGATTTCAAGAGCGTTCAGGAAGTCTTCGTCGGTATGGTTGGCTTCTGCGTCGCCGGCTGCAGCGGCGGCATCCTGGGCCTTGAAGCGTTCGCGCTGGTCGATGGGGTCGTTCAGCTCGCTGTAGGCGTTGCACATTTCCCAGGTGTTGATATAGAGTTCGAAGCGCTCGACATAGTCGGGCTTTTCAGGCTTGCGCTTGGTGAGGGGGCTGACCTCGACGGGGTGATCCATGATAAAGGTGGGCTGAATGAGCTTATCTTCGCAGAATTCCTCGAAGAAGAGGTTCAGGATGTCGCCCTTCTGATGACGCTCCTCAAACTGGATGCCCTTTTCACGGGCCAGCGCCTTGGCAGCTTCGGTATCGGGGACCTGCTCCCAGTCGATGCCGGCATATTCGCGGACGGCGTCAATCATGGTAAGGCGTCGGAAGGGCTTACCGAGATCGATTTTGTTTTCTCCGTAGGTGATCTCGGTCGTGCCGCAGACCTCCTGCGCCAGATAACGGAACATGTTTTCGGTCAGGTCCATCATGCCGTAATAATCGGTATAGGCCTGATAGAGCTCCATCAGCGTGAATTCGGGATTATGACGGGTGTCAACGCCCTCGTTGCGGAAGACGCGGCCGATTTCGTAGACGCGCTCCAGCCCGCCGACAATCAGGCGCTTCAGATAAAGCTCGAGGGAGATACGCAGGCGGACATCCTCGTCCAGCGCGTTGTAATGCGTTTCAAAGGGACGGGCTGCGGCGCCGCCGGCGTTGTGCACCAGCATGGGCGTTTCGACTTCCATGAAGTTCTGGCCGTCCAGATAGCGGCGGATGGCGCTGATGATGCGGCTGCGCTTGATAAAGGTCTCCTTGACCTCGGGGTTCATAATGAGGTCGGTATAGCGCTGACGGTAACGCATGTCGGTGTTCGTGATGCCGTGATACTTCTCGGGCAGTACCTGGATGCTCTTGGAAAGCAGCACCAGTTCGGAGGCGTGAACGGAGATCTCACCGGTCTTGGTCCGGAAAACTTCGCCCTTGACGCCGATGATATCGCCGACGTCCACCAGCTTTTTGAAGTCTGCGTAAGCTTCTTCGCCGATGGAGTCACGGGCGATGTAGCACTGGATGTTGCCGGGCAGGTCCTGCAGGTTGCAGAAGGAAGCCTTGCCCATCACACGCTTGCTCATCATACGGCCGGCGAGGGAGACGGTTTTGCCTTCCATTTCGGCAAAATTCTCTTTGATATCAGTGCTGTGATTCGTGACACCGTACTTGCGGATGACAAAGGGATCCTTTCCCTCTGCCTGCATGGAGAGGAGCTTTTCCTTCTTCAGTCTGAGAATTTCGTTAACATCCTGCTCGGGCGCGGCCTGAGCCTGGTTTGCGTTTTCGTTAGCCATGAGTTTTCTCTTTCTTATTTGATTTCCAGAATTTGATAGGAGTCCGTGCCGAAGGGCGTTTCGAGCTCAAGGGCTTCGCCGCTCTTCTTGCCGAAAAGCTTCTGCGCGAGGGGCGATTCGTTGGACAGACGGCCGTGGCGGGGGTCAGCTTCGGTGGAGCCGACGATGGTATACTCAATTTCTTCTTCCTCGTCCTCATCCGCATACTTCACGCTGAGACGGACGGTGCTGCCGATTTTTATGATGCCCTCATCCTTGCCGGTCTCAATAATCTGGACATTCTTCAGAATGGTTTCGATTTCTTCGATACGGCCTTCGATGTGGCCCTGCTCTTCACGGGCAGCCGAATACTCCGCGTTTTCGGACAGGTCGCCCTGCGCGCGGGCTTCCTTGATTTTCTGGGTGACCTCCTTGCGGCGGGGTCCCTTCAGCTCGGCAAGCTCGGCTTCAAGCTCTTCTTTCTTTTCTTTGGATAAAATAAAAACCTGTTTTTCCATCTTTGATACCTCTTTGGATATTTATGAATAATTGGATGATGACAATTGTTTTACAAAATTATACTCTGCTCGTCAGGGATTGTCAACAAAAGTGCCTCGAGCTCGCGGTAGCTGGTCAGGCTGAAGAAGGCCCGTTTGAGAGCGGCGGCGCCCTTCATGCCGCGGACGTAGCAGCCGATATGCGCGCGCATTTCAAGCATCCCGCGCGTTTCGCCCTTCCGCTCGCAGAGGGTGCGCGCGTGCCAAAGCGCGGTTTCGAGGATTTCTTCCCGTGTGGGGCGGGGCGGGACGGTTCCGTCCTTCAAATAGGAAGCGCACTCCGCGAAGAGCCAGGGGTTGCCTCGGGAGGCGCGGCCGATCATCACGGCATCGCAGCCGGTTTCGTCCAGCATGCGGCGCGCATCCTCCGGGGAGCTGATGTCTCCGTTGCCGATGACCGGAATGGACACGGCTTCCTTGACGCGGCGGATGCTTTCCCAATCGGCACGGCCGCTGTAGCCCTGAGAGGTCGTCCGACCGTGGACGGTAAGCGCGGCGGCTCCGGCATTTTCAATGACGCGGGCAATTTCGGGAGCAAGCTCTTCGCCGGCGCGGATGCCCTTGCGGATCTTGACCGTTACCGGCACCTGCGCGGCCTTGACCACTGACGATACGATCCGTCCGACCAGCTCGGGCTCAGCCAGAAGGGCCGATCCCTCATGATTGCGGAAGATCTTGGGGGCAGGACAGCCCATGTTGATATCGATGGCGGCAAAACGCGTTCCGAGGCGGGCGGCCTCCTCGGCCATGACCTCGGGCTCGGAGCCGAAAAGCTGCACTATGACCGGCTTCTCGGCCTCGGTGTGCTCCAGAAGCTCGGCGGTGTTTTCGTTGTGATAGGAGAGTGCCTTGGCGCTGACCATTTCTGTGTAGGTGACGGCGGCACCGTGGCTGCGTGCCAGTTCCCGGAAGGTGGAGTCCGAAATGCCGGCCATTGGCGCGGCCAGCACCGGGCTCTCGGTCACGAGAGTGCCGATTTTCATTGATTCTTCTCCGCCAGAATGCGCAGGCCCTTCAGGGTGAGCAGCGGATCGTAAATATCCACGCAGGAGGCCTCGGTACCGATGATGCTGCCGAATCCGCCCGTAGCGATGACCTTGACATTCTTTTCGCCGAGCTCTTCCTTAATGCGGGCGACGATGTATTCGACCTGACCGATGTTGCCGTAGACGAGGCCGGCCTGGATACATTTGACAGTGTTGCTCGTAATGATTTTTTCCGGCTTTTCGATGGCGACGGATGGCAGCTGCGCCGTGCGGCTGACCAGTGCGTCTGCGGAAATGCCTACGCCGGGACAGATGACGGCCGCAATCAGTTCACCCTTGCCGGTGACGGTAATGAACTTTGTGGCAGTGCCGAAATCTACGACGATGCAGGGGCCGCCGTACAGAAGATAGGCCGCGACAACATCGGTCAGGATGTCTGCGCCGACCTCCTTGGGATTCTCGGTCTTGATGCAGATGCCGGTCTTGATGCCGGGGGCTACCAGGATGGGCTCGTGCTGCAGATAGCGGCGGATAGCGCCGCAGAAAGAATACATCAGGTTCGGGACGACCGAGGAAACGATGACACGCTCGATATCGTCGATGCAGACCATGTTGCGGTCCAGAATATTCAGAAAATCGATGCCGTATTCATCGGTCGTCTTTTTGAGGGCGGTGGTCATCCGCCAGCTGCCGACCAGCTCTTCCCCTTTAAAAATACCCATTTTGATCTGGGTGTTGCCGATATCAAATACAAGAAGCACGGACGCTTCCTCCTTTTCAGTGAATGGAATCGTACACCTTCAGGATCACCTCGGAAACGGCGACGCCGATGACGGTGCACACAACAGCCTCAATAAGCGAGTTCAGTGACAGGATGCCGCCCAGGATCTTCCAGATATCGTCTGAGCTGTAATCGGCCAGAAAACAGTTGAAGGCGAAGAAGGAAAGGAAGAGGACGGTGTTGGTCAGGGCGCCTGTCAGGAAAGAGATGGTCGAGGCAACACTTCTCTGTACGCCCACGCGGTTCAGGTGCTTGAACAGAAGGCCGGCAAAAAGACCGACCAGAATACGCGGTATCATGCACATCAGGAAGGTGACCAGCGGATGCAGCCCGAATAAAAGCGTGCCGATGGCATCAAGGCCGAAGCACTGCATGAAGCTGGTCAGACCGAAGACCGCGCCCAGGATGGCGCCGACGCCGGGTCCCTCCGTCACCGCGCCGATGACCACGGGGATGGTTAAAAAAGTAATAGACAGCACGCCGACTTTCAGGTATCCGAGCGGCGTAAACGCCAGCACGAAGATAAGCGCTGAAAGGACTGCTGTCACCGTAATCTGTTTTGTTCTTTTGCTGATATTAGCCATTTTTTCCTCCTTCCCGTTCCCGAAGGATACAGGAGTTTTTTTGCGGGCGGTCCTTGAGAAGACCGCCCTTTTTTTACTGCAATTGCTGCGTACGAAGCTTGTACCAGAGCTCCAGCTCCTCGATAAGATCCTTCTGGTCTCTTTCGATTTCGCTGATGATCAAGCCGGCTGATACCTGATCGTAGCCGAGATCGCCCTCCTCGCACCAGCTGTCGAGGTAGAGCTCGCCGTCCGGGTAAAAGCCCATCTCGGCGACGCCCCCGGCCTCCTCGGTCAGCATGATCAGGAGGACGAGGACTTCCTTCCTGACTTCCTCGGGCAGCTTGCCGAGTTCGTCATTAAAGAAATATTTCTGAGCATACTGACTGGAGTATGCCAGGATGACTTTCTGATTTTCCACGGATCATTCCTCCGTGAAAAGGGCTTCGAATTCTTCGCCCGTGATGCGCTCCTTTTCGAGCAGCAGCGCGTGCGTGCGTTCCAGAACAGTGTCGTATTCGGTCAGAATACGGCGGGCTTCGTCCTCGGCGGCCAGGATGATGCCGCGGATTTCGCGGTCGATCAGGCCGGCCACTTCCTCACCGTAGTTGCGGACGTGATTCATGTCGCGGCCGATGAAGACTTCATCGCTGTCGCTGCCGAACTGGACGGGGCCGAGCTTTTCGCTCATGCCGTAGCGGGTGACCATATTACGGGCCAGCGAGGTGGCGCGTTCGATATCGTTGGAGGCACCGGTGGTGACATCGCCGCACTTCAGGGCTTCGGCGACGCGGCCGCCCATGAAGCTGATGATGGTCTGCTCCATCCGGGTCTTGGTCAGGTACATTTCATCCTCTTCGGAAAGGGGCATCGTATAGCCGCCGGCCATGCCGGTGGGGATGATGGAGATGCTGTGAACCGGGTCGAGCTGAGGCAGCACATGCATCAGGATGGCGTGTCCGGCCTCGTGGTAGGCGGTCATGCTCTTTTCTTTTTCGGAGATGACGCGGCTCTTCTTTTCGGTGCCGATACCGATCTTGATGAAGGCGCGCTGGATATCCTCTGCGCTGACGAAGGCTTTGCTTTCCTTCGCGGCGATGAGAGCCGCTTCATTCAGAAGGTTTTCCAGATCGGCAGGAGTGTAGCCGGCCGTGATCTTGGCGAGGTCCTCCAGACTGACATCGGAGCCCAGCGGCTTGTTTTTCGCGTGAACATTGAGCATTTCGAGACGCTCTTTGACATCGGGACGGTCAATGACGACCTGGCGGTCAAAACGGCCGGGACGCAGAAGCGCCGGATCCAGGATATCCACACGGTTGGTGGCGGCAAGGACGATGACGCCCTCGTTGAAGGTGAAGCCGTCCATCTCGACCAGCAGCTGGTTGAGGGTCTGCTCGCGCTCATCGTGGCTGCCGCCGAGGCCGGTGCCGCGCTGGCGGCCTACCGCGTCGATTTCATCGATGAAGACGATGCAGGGCGCGTGGCGCTTGGCCTGCGCGAACATGTCGCGGACACGGGAGGCGCCGACGCCGACGAACATTTCGACGAAATCGGAGCCGGAAATGCTGAAGAAGGGAACACCGGCCTCGCCGGCGACGGCCTTGGCCAGGTAGGTTTTACCGGTTCCCGGAGGGCCTACCAGCAGCACGCCCTTGGGGATGCGGGCGCCCATCTTGACGAAGCGCTGGGGGCTCCTGAGGAACTCTACGATTTCCTTGACCTCGTCCTTTTCTTCATACAGGCCGGCCACATCGGCAAAGCGGATGGGGTTCTTCTTGGGATCCACCATTTCGGCGGGACTCTTGCCGAAGTTGTTCATCTGACCGCCGGAGCCGCCCTGCATGTAGGAAAGCAGGAAGGTCATGGCAAACAGACCGACCACCAGAAGAATCAGCGTGGGCAGGAAGCTGGACCAGGAGCTGGCTTCCTTAACGGGTTTCACATAGACAGAAAGCTCAGGGTACTGCTCCTGCATGCGGCCGCGGAAGGCGGCCAGGTCGGAAATATAAAACTCCTTTACGGTGCTGTCCTGATAGTGCAGCGTGCCGATGGCAAGGTTGGCATCGCCGACACGCATGGGCTTGATGTAGAGATAATCCACATCGTCACGCGCAAGCTCCGCCTCGATCTCGGTATCGTTCAGGAGGCCTTCAGTGCTCTGCGTGTCTCCCAGAAAGATGCTGCCGAGAAGGATGCCGCCCAGAATCAGCAGCAGGAGTAAGTAAAGGCCGAAGCCTCTCGATCCTTCTTTCAAAATCCAATCCTCACTTATTCAATATATCCGATGTAGCGGAGGTTACGGTACTGCTGGGCATAGTCCAGGCCGTAACCGACTACAAATTTGTCTTCAATGGTAAAGCCGGTGTACTTGGGGATCATCTCGACAACCCGGCGGTCCGGCTTGTCCAGCATCGTGGCGATGGCAAGGGACGCGGGCCTGCGCTCCCACAGCATCTCCTCCAGAAAATGAAGGGTGCGGCCGGTATCGACGATATCCTCGACGACCAGCACGTGCTTGCCTTCGATGGAGCTGTCCATATCCTTGGTAATGACCACCTGGCCGGAAGAGGTTAAGCCGTCACCGTAGCTGGAAAGGGTCATGAAATCCATGCTGACCGGAACCGTAATATATTTGGCGAGCTCGGTCATAAACATGACGCCGCCCTTCAGCACGCAGGTGAGCATGAGCTCCTTGCCCTCATAATCCTTGGAAATCTGAGCGGCCATTTCCTGAATGCGGGCCTCCAGTGTATCCTCATCGATCAAAACATGAACTCTGTTCAAATCCAGCATAGTTGCCTCCACAGGTTTAGTATCCGACATGATTACGGAAAGGTGAAGCGCCTCCTCCGCCGCGTCCGGCAGACGATAGGCATCACTCAGGCGATGTCCGATCACCCAGACGACTTCCCGGCCTTTTGCAAGAAGCACGGTTTTGTCCCGTTCTTCTGCAGGAATGCCGGCATCCACCAAATAATCCTGAAGCTTTTTCGTGCCGAGGGCCCCGTCCTTTCCTGTCCGGATGCGCAGATAGTCACCAGGCTGCCGAAGGCGCAGGCAAAGCGCCCCCGGCTCCTCCGGAAGCGCGATCCACTCTTCAAGGGGACCGGCAGATAATAGGGCTTCGCGGCCAGGCGCGGCCGTGATTTCGGCCTGCAGCGTATATCCGCCGGGAAGCTCACATCGGCCCGGGATCGGCAGGCTGTGCGGCGTAAAAGCGGGCGCGGAAAAGCTAACAATACAAGGTATAATTATACCATCTTTCTTCTGCAGCGTCAAGTCCCCGGGCAGGCTTCTTCGCTTGCCCTCCTCCTCGCCGGCGAGGGCGAGAACCTCCTCAATGTGGCAGGCGCCGATATCCGTCAGGCCGCCGTTTTCCTCCAGGAAGCGGCGCACGAGCCGTCTGGCCGCTGCAGACGGAAGCGAAGCAAGAGTCTTACAGGAAAGGCGGCAGCCGTCCGCCTGCCACAGCCGTTCGGCCTCGGCGCGCAGATAGTCGCTCTCGTCAGCGAAAAGCTCCGCTGCGCGCGAAAGCGTCTCCTCCGCCCTTGGATTGAAGCTCTCGAGAAGGGGCATGAGCTCCCGGCGGATGCGGTTGCGCGTGAAGCGGCAGTCGGCATTCGTCTCGTCCTCCACCCAGTCAAGGCCCTTTTCACGGTTATAGGCCTCCGTCTCAAAGGAAGCCAGGCACAGAAGCGGGCGGATGTAGGGCCCGCGCGAAGGACGCATCGCCGAAAGACCGTCCGTACCGCTCCCGCGCAGAAGATGCATGAGGAGTGTCTCCGCCTGATCGCCCTGATGGTGGGCCAGGGCGATTTTGTCGACAGGAAGCCCCTCGAAGGCCTCGTAGCGAAGCCTGCGCGCCGCCGCCTCCAGCGACAGCTTCTCCCGTTTTGCCAGTGCGGGCGCGTCAACATGAATGACCGTAAGCGGAATGCCGCGCGCAGCGCAGAAATCCAGCACAAAAGCCTCATCCCGCGACGCGGCTTCGCGGATGCCGTGATGCACGTGCACCGCCGAAAGCGAAAACCGCATCGACGCCGAAAGGGTCAGGAGCAGGTCCGCGAGGCAGACGGAGTCCTTGCCGCCCGAAAGCGCAACCGCCACTCGCTCACCCCGGGCAATCAGCCCGTTCCGGGTGATGTAGACCTCGACTTGCTTCGTTAAAGTCTGTGCGTCCATATCCGTCCCCTCCTTCAGCAGTGCTTTCTCCGGCAATACGCGTTTACGCGTATTGCAGCGGCTGGTCACACGTTTCGAAACCTGCATCGCAAACCAGCCGCCGGATATAACATTTTTCGGCAATACGCGTTTACGCGTATTGCAGCGGCTGGTCACACGTTTCGAAACCTGCATCGCAAACCAGCTGTTAAACATAAAAGACCGTCTCCCCTGTTGCGGAAAAACGGTCTCTATCTGATTTCGATAATAAATTCTCCGGGATAAATCAGATTGAAGCGGTCTCTTGCCTGACGTTCCCGATATTCTTCTGAGCTGTAATACTTTTGCCCGGCCCGCGCATCCAGCTGATGTTCTTTCTCAGCCTCAATTTCCAGACGAACCTGAGCCATTTCAGCCTCCAGCATGCCGGACTGTTTCCAAAGTGAGCTGAATTTATGCAGCACCACGGTTGAAAACACAACAATAAAGACAAAAACAAAGAGTCTGCAACCCTTATGCAGGCCTTTCCGGCGTGACTTGCCGGCCCGTTTGCACCCCATTTTTGCTCACCTTTCGTATTATTTTTCTCTATATCTTTTGGTATCTTTCACAATATACAAATTTTCCAGCTTTGTCAACCGATTTTTTTGATATTTTAACAAAAAAAGAAAAACTCCGGCCAAAAACCGGAGTTTGATAAGCAAACGCTTAGTAATCTGGGGAAAATCCAACGAATATATGTCAGACGCCTGCCCATACGAACCAGCAGAAGAGATAGCCGACAATGACCGCGGTCAGCGTGAACGGAACACCGATACGCAGGAAGTCGCTGTTTTTGACCTCATAGCCGTTCTTGCGCAGAATGCCGATGGCCGCGATATTGGCGGACGCGCCGACGGGCGTAATATTGCCGCCGAGCGTAGAACCGACCAGCAGACCGAAATACAGCACGCGGGGGTCACAGCCCATAAGAACGGCAATGCCCTGCACGACCGGCAGCATGGTCGCCACATAGGGAATGTTGTCGATGAAGGCGGAGAAAAGCACCGAGCCCCAGACAATGAGCGTATACATCAGGAAGAGGTTCTTGCCGCCGAATTTGACGAAAAGACCGGCGATATCATCGATGATGCCCTGCTCCGTCAGCGTGGCGATCACCACGAAGAGCGCCGCAAGAAGGCCCAGAGTCTCATAGTCGATTTCGCCCCAGACACTCTTGAAGAGCTCCGTGTTCTTTTTGCACAGCGTATAGATGAGGCCGACGACAAAGAAGGCAACGCAGATGAAGCCGTTCGTAATATCGGTTTCCCCGATTGAAATGCTGAAATTCAGGAAGGACGCCACGATCAGCGCCAGTACCGTGCCGAGCAGCAGGAAGCTGGGTACATAGTCCTTGACCTCCGTCAGCTGCGTAACGCTGACAGGCTCCTTGTCCTTGCGGAAAATCCACATGATGATGGGCACGGTGGCAAGCGCGCCGAGCTCAACCGCCCAGAAGATGCTGAGACGGCCGTCCATCACGATGAATTCGATAAAATTCATATCGGCGTAACCGCCCAGCATGATGGAGGTGGTATCGCCGACCAGTGTAGCCGCGCCCTGCAGATTGGATGAAACCGCAATGGAAATAAGCAGCGCTACAGGCGAGATCGACAGACGCTCGGCAATGGCGAGCGCAACCGGGGCCAGCATCAGAACCGTCGCTACGTTATCGATGAAGGCGGATACGACACCGGAAAAAACGGACAGCGCAACGGCCGCCCACATGACGTTAGGCGTTTTCTTCAACAAAAGATCCGCCAGACGGTCGGGCATTTTGGAATCGATAAACAAGGCAACGGTACCCATGGTGCCGGCCAGCATCATCAGCACGTTCCAGTTGATTTTCCCGAGGAATTTGCCGACGGGCATAGCGCCGCTCACGACAAAGATGAGCGCGGCCGCCGCCGCGACCCAGTGACGGTTTTTGGGGAGGGCGATCATCAGGACATAGGTGAGCAGAAACAGAACTAAAACGAAAATTTTCATCAATAAATCCTTCCCTTTATGTTTTCAAAACATTATACCATATTTCCCGGAAAGAAGGCAAGCAAAACGGCTTTGAAAACAAAAAAAACCGGGTCAGCAACCCGGTTTTCTGTGTTTTTTTGATTAGGCGTTGATGGCATCCTTCAGAGCCTTGCCGGCCTTGAATTTAGGATTCTTAACGGACGCGATCTTGATGGATTCCTTGGTCTGAGGATTGATACCGGTGCGGGCAGCTCTTTCGGCTACTTCAAAGGTACCAAAACCGACAAGCTGAACCTTGCCGCCGGCAATCAGTTCTTCCTGTACGGCCTCTTCAAAAGCAAGGATAGCCTTCTCTGCATCCTTTTTGCTGATCTCAGCTTTGGCAGCAACGGCTGCAACTAATTCATTCTTGTTCATGACGATTCCTCCTGAAAAAACATAAAAAACAGTCTGTAAGTATATATATAAGAGTTTTAAAGGCGTTTGTCAAGTGCAAATTTGCACATCGTCGGCTCCTGTCCCGGAAAGATAGTCATGATTCTCCGCGAACTTCCGCCACTGCTCCCGAAGAAGCGAAACCGCCTCCCCGGGGCCGGTCAGACGCACCGATTCACCCAGCCCGAAAAGCCAGCCGAAGAACTGCGGACTGACCGCCACCACAGGATGGATGGCATACCAGCCCTCCTCCTGCGGGAAGACGGTGATGTCCGTCCCGAAGCGGTCGTACATCACGCCCATCAGCTTTTCGCGGAAGACCAGACTCACCTGCATGCGCTTGCCGTTGTACATCGAAAAGTTCACGCTGGTGTAGTCTCTCAGCGAGATCTGATCGATCTCATCGCGGCAGCGGCGGCTCTCTTCCATCTGCTCGATGTCCTCCATGCGGTCCACGCGGTAGTTGCGGACCTTGTGCCAGCTGCTGTCGTAGGCAACCAGGTAGTAGAACTCATCGTCCCAGACGAGCGCCACGGGATTGGTCTTCATGAAGCTCCCGTTGTAGCGGTAGACCTTTTCCTTGTGCGCATCGCGGTCGAAATAGCGGAAGCGGATGATCTTGTCCTCGGCGATGGCGCGGTGGATCGTGTCGATGCTGTAGTAGATGCTTTCAAAGCCGCCCTTGACGGGGTTCAGAAGATGCACCTGGTGCTCGATCTGACGGGCCTCTGGCTCGCTGCAGAGACGGGAAAGCTTCGAAAGCAGCTGACGGCTTTTCTTTTCGGAAAGAAAGCGCGACGCCTGCACGCTGTCGGCCAGGATCTTGATCTCGGCGAGCTCGAACCCGCGCGAGGCCAGAAAGTAGCCGCCCTCCTTGCCCTTGCGCATCATGATGTCGAAGCCCATCTCCTGAAGCGCCGCTATGTCGCTGTAGATGCTCTTGCGCTCCGCGGAAATCCCGTTTCGCTCCATGTAGCCCAGAATGTCCGTCATGGACACCGCGTGCTCCTCGTCGGATTTCTCCCACAGAAGCCGCAGCAAATATAAAATCTTATTCTTTGAACCGGCCTGCTTTGCCATAAACCTTCCCCCGTGCTGCTCTTAGGCGCGTTTCTCCCCTATTCCGCTGATTTCCTGCATTTCCTTCTTGATCCGGTCAAGCAGCACCTCGTCGCGCTCATCGTGCTTGACGGCGATGATGATGCGCGGCGTCCCGCTGCCCGCCACCAGCCTGGCCTTCCCGGCCGAGCGGCCCAGGTAGTCCGTGAGCGCATCCGGGTCCGGCGCTGCGCCCTTCCGGAAAGTAAGCGTCAAAAAGCCCTTCCTGTAATCGATCAGCTCCACACCGATCATTTGTCCCAGCGATTTGATAAAGGACACATCCAGAAGGTTGCTCACGCACAGAGGCATATCGCTGAAGCGGTCCAACAGCTCATCCTGCATGTCGAAGAAATCCTCCTCGCTGCGGATGGCCGCGATTTTGCGGTAGATCTGCAGCTTCTGGCCCTCGTTGGGAATGTATTCGGGCGGAATGTAGGCATTCACCTGCACGTGGACCTCCGTCTCGAAATCCTCCGTGACGGGGCCGTCGCCCAGGCCGTTCATCGCCTCCTCCAGCATCTTGCAGTAGAGATCGTAGCCGACCGCACCCATGTGCCCGTGCTGCTCGGCGCCCAGGATATTGCCCGCGCCGCGGATCTCCAGACCACGCATGGCGATCTTGTAGCCGGAGCCGAACTCGGTAAATTCGCCGATGGCCTCCAGCCGCTTGGCGGCGACCTCCGGCAGCACCTTGCCCTTCCGGTAGAGGAAATAAGCATAGGCAAGACGCGAGGAGCGGCCCACGCGGCCTCTCAGCTGATACAGCTGCGCAAGGCCCATCGTGTCCGCGTTCTCGATAATGATTGTATTGACGTTGGAAATATCCAGACCGGTCTCGATGATGGTCGTACAGACGAGCACGTCGATCTCGCCCTGCACGAAATGCATCATCACGCGCTCCAGCTCCTTCTCGGACATCTGACCGTGGGCGAAGGCGACGCGCGCCTCCGGCACGAGCTTCTGCACGGATGCGGCGACCTCGTCGATGTTCTGCACGCGGTTATGCAGGAAGAACACCTGACCGCCGCGGGAAAGCTCGCGGTAGATGGCCTCGCGCACCAGCGTCGGCTCCTCCTCCATCACATAGGTCTGGATGGGCTGGCGGTCCTGCGGCGCCTCCTCCAGAAGGCTCATGTCGCGGATGCCGGTCAGGCTCATGTGCAGCGTGCGCGGGATGGGCGT
>JAZRWR010000009.1:0-32631 GCA_045599825.1 Bianqueaceae bacterium
AAATCTTTTGCGGTCATGCCTTCCGGTGTTTCCGGCCATTTCCTCAGCTTATAGAGTTCTACACAGGTTACTTTAAACTCAAAGCTGTACTTCATAACAATACCCCCTTTACTGGTTGTCCAGTAAAGGGGGTACATATCATTTTCCCGTGTCTGAGGGAGGCATTTTTTTTATTGCCTTGTAATGCTGCTTCCGGCCTTCGCGACGAGCACGCCGCGGTACTCCTCGAGGAAATGGTCCGCGTTCGAGCGCATCACCAGAGAGCAGTATTCGTCCTTGAAGCTGAAGATGGCGGTCAGATTTCCGAGGTACATGTCGATGATCTGCACGCGGAGCATCAGCTGCTCCTCATCGCGCCAGGCTGCCGAAAAAGCGGCGTCATAGAGGTAACGGGCGATGCTCTTTTCGCCGCCCACCAGCCGGGGATAACCGTACTCGGGGAACTTGCCGAGCAGATTCTTCCCGAGACCCAGCCGCATGTTCTTCACGCCCTGCGCGTTGACATAGTGGAAGTTGACAGCATCCTCCTCGAAGGTCAGAGTGAATTCGCGGATGCCCATCCGGTTTTCGGGGCAATAGTATTTCACGCCGGAAACCTTCTTTTCGAGGGGCATGTGGGCGCTTCCTGCGATGGCGCGGAGCTCTCCGCCGAAGCTCACGGGGCCCAGGCCGGTATCGGCGGCGGGCTCATCCATGAGGTCGTAAATCATCGTGAAGAAGCTGTCGAAGAGACGTCCGTGGGCCAGGTCGTTTCCCTGGTGGTCAGCCGTGCAGGAGAAAATCAGGTCCTTGTCGGGCATGCAGAAGGTCAGCTGGTCGCCCATTCCGACGAGGGCGTAGCCGCCGCGGGCGATCTGCCAGATCTGGTAGCCGTAGCCCGTGCTCTGGTGCCCGGCGATACCGTGCTCGTTCGAATCGACGAGCTTGCTGCAGGCCGCATCCAGATAGGCGGGATCCATCAGCTGCTCGCCGTTCCAGCGGCCGCGGTTCAGCAGAAAGCGGCCGAGGGCAAGCATATCGCGCTGAGTGGCCAGAAGGCCGCCGTCGCTCCAGGAGCTGCCGCCGGGACACATAAGGACCCGGGCGGTCTGAAAAATGCCCATGCGGTTAAAGAGTCTGTCCTTGAGAAAATCCAGGAGCTTGCGGCCGCTCAGGCGTTCGACCAGGCAGCCGAGCACCTGGCTTCCGTCGGTGTCGTAGGAGAAAACCGTGCCGGCGGGGCAGAAATCCGGCTGGGAAAAATAGAGCTTTACGCGGTCGCGCTCGGGATCGGTGTGCCAGTCAGGGCAGCGGACTGCCGTGCGCATCATCAGCATTTCGCGGACGGTCATTTCCTTCGCCCAGGGGCCGATGTCCTTTCCGAGCTTATCCGGAAAATAGGCGGAAACAGCGTCATCCAGCTTCAGCACGCCATCCTGCACGAGCAGGCCGATGCCGAGGCTGACCAGCCCCTTCGTCTGGGAGTACATGCGCTGGAGCGAATCGGCGGTGAAGGGCTTCTTGTACCCCTCCGCGAAGATGCCGCTGCCGCGCGCCAGCACCAGGCTGTGCAGATCGAATTCCTCTCCGGAAAGCTTATTGACAAAGGCCTCAACCGCCTCGCGGCGGATGCCGGCCGCTTCAGGCGAAATCATTTGAAACATATCGGACCTCCGACTTTATGATAATATGGCTTCGAGGGCGATGACGGCCTGCTCGTCGGGCGTGGCCGCCAGGCTGTAAAAGGGCAGTTCAAGCGCAGCCTGCTGCAGAAGCGTGCTGGCGGCAGCCAAAGCATCGCGGTCGTGCAGGTCGAAGCTGGCGCCGTCCATCAGGGCGCGGAAGCCCTGCCCGGGTCCGGCCTTTCGAGCGCGGCTTTCGGGCGCCTGACTCAGGAGCACGATCCCCTTCACGGGCATGCAGGCATTATGCGTAATATGCGAGGTGCCGCAATAGGGCGAGCCGTACGCCAGCCAGGAGCCGTTCTCCCGGCGAAGCAGAACGCGGTCCCCGTTGATGACCGAGGCCCCACGGAAGCGCTCCCAAAGGGCCGCCTGCGTCGACTTACCGACCTGCTTGGGCGCGGTGAACAGAAGCGCCTGCCCCTCGGTCCCGACCCAGGAGGCATGCAGGAAAAAGGCATCGGCCTCCGCCATCCGGCGCGGCAGATCCAGAAAATCCAGGGCCAGGAAGGAGGAAAGGTAGGAAGCCTTCTCCTTGCGGAAGAGAATATTCCGGCCGCCCTCCTCCGGACGATCCAGATAAAGAGGCAGTCCGTCCTTTTCATCCGTCACAAGGCGAACCTTTCCCTCCGCTGTCCGGAAGTAGCTGCGCTGGCCGTCCGAATAAAAGGGGGCTTCCCCGGGGACGGCCGCGGAAAGCTCCGGAAGCTCCGCGAAGACAAAACGGATGCGCACATCGGCTGCGCCCGGACAGGCCTCCTCGAAGGCAGACAAAAGCGTCCCGTCGAAGGGGGGCATGCTCAGACAGAAGCTCAGACCGCCGATGCGGTAGTAGTGATCCCGATTATTCTCCATAGGTGATAAACAAAATGCGGCTGGAGCCGTCCGTGTAATGGGACGGTGTCAAAGTGACAGATTCACCCGGGGCCAGGTCCGGAATACTCACGGAATAAGTGATTCCGCCGATCAACAGGCCTCCGGAAAGGTTCTTATAGTACAGATGCACGTTCTTCACGCTGCCATCCGAAATGTTCCTGACCGAGATTTTGCTGCCGGAGGACATCAGCTGCAGCACATCCGTGGGCAGCTTCGGAACCTCGTCAAAGGCGCTGTAGCGCGTGACATTGACCGCGACGATCTTTGCGGCATAATGGTACTGCGCCTTGTTTTTCTCCAGCACGGAAATGCGCGCCCCGGGCAGAAGCGTGGTCAGCTCAAATTGATACACACGCCCCTCGGAATCCGCGAGCTCCAGGTTCATCAGGCGCACCGCCTCCGTCCCCTTGTTCTCCAGCGTGATGACCGGGATGCCGCTGACCAGGACGTCACTGCCGTCCTCCACATAATAACCGGCGTAGCTGCCGATGCCCGAAAGCTCGATCCCGTTCCCCAGATTGACCGGGAAAATGGTATCTGCCTCCAGACTCTCCGCCGACTCCTGCGGAGCGACGCTTTCGCTGCTTTCAGCCGCGGACTCCTCTTTCGAGTCTTCGGGCTTCAGCGACAGTCTGCCGCTCAAGATCAGATATCCGAAAACGGCCCCCAGCAGAATAAAGGGAATGACGGCCGTCCAGCTTAACTTTTTCCGACTTATCTCCGCAGCCTTTCCGTTCGGGCTGCTCTTTTTCTTTTTTTTGCTCATATGAATACTGTACCGCGATTCCGTTGAAAAAGCAAGTCCCTGTCCGGGCCTTGTGGCTTGGGACAGGGACTTGAAGGGGTTAGAACTTAAGAGGAGAAGACACGGTTGTTCTCAGCAGGAACATTGTAGCAGATGCGGTCATTTCCCGTGGGAGTTGTGATAGTGCAGACACCGGTTAGAGCAAAAACTGTTGCTCCGATAGCAGGATCCATCACCGGACAAGCCCCGTATACGTGGTTGGAGATATACTCGCAGCCGGCGGCAATGCTCTGAGAAAGTTCAAAGGATTCAAACAGTACTTCAGGTTTTGAATAATCTTTTTTCATCTTGTTTTCCTCACTGAATGCCGAACAGACGGCCAATGGCTTTCACAACGGTCTTCACGAAGTTGGCTACGCGGCCCAGCAGAGCCTCAAAGCCGGACTTCTTCACACCCGGTACAATTACTTCTTCGATAATCGGCTCCTCGATGAGCTCGGTTGTGGTCTCCGTCTGCTCTTCAAGCTCGGGCAGCTCGATTACAACCTCTTCCTCAGTCAGGGTCGGGTCAATTTCGATGACTTCCTCAGTCTCCACAACAGGAGCAATCTCCTCAGGCTGCGTGATAACAGGCTCAGCCTCAGGAAGCTCTTCCACAGGAGCGATTTCCTCGGGGAGTTCCTCAGGAACGATTACGACGGGCTCTTCCTCGACTTCCTCAACATCCTCCATGACGGGGGTCGGAACATCCATGGGCGTCTCGTCTTCGACAGGAGCGGGAGCAGCGGTATGAGCGCTGACGTAGCTTGCGAAGACCGCCTTGGCAGCCGCGCCGCCGATCATGGCATTGCTGAACAGCTTAGCAGGAGCAGTCGGCTGGGAAGTGTAGGTGATCTTGATGGTGGTCAGAGACAGGATCTTGCCGGTCGTATTGGTGATGATGATAATATCACTCTCATTACCGGTCCAGCTGAGGAGCTCGGTAATGTCGTAATACATATCGGTGGCGGTCGTCAGGGTACGCTCCGCAGACTTCTCACCGCAAAGTACGGTGAAGGTGGTGGTGCCGTTCAGAGCCTTGGCGCCCAGATGGACAGAAGCCAGCTTGGAAGCGTCCTGAGCCTTAAGCTTGAAGGCGATGGCCTGGCCGGGCATCAGGTAGACTTCGTTGTTCGGGCCGAAGCTGGTGAACTGAGAAACCGTACCGCTCTTGCCGAAGGCGTCGATGAAGACGGCGCCGGGCTGACCGAAGCTATCCTGCTTGATCAGGTTCTCACGGATCTCGATATACTCGGGATAAGCTTCCTTATCCTGCTTGTACGCGTTCTCCGCGGTGGTGTTGCCCTCTGCCGGCGCGTATACGCGAATGGCATCCAGGTAGATGTCGTAGCTGGTGCTGCCGTCTACATGCTCAAAGAAGCTGGAGTAGCAGGGAGTCAGCACGATGGTGTAGGTGCCGTATTTAAGGGTGTTGTAGCTCTTGATGATCGGGATCTGGTAGAGCGCGTTCTCGCTGTCAGTGGTAACCTTCCAGATGTAGTTGGTCTCGAAGATCACGTAGGACTGACCCTTTACGGGGCTGGCAGGCAGGCCATTTTCGGTGGCGTCGATTTCGCCTTCTTCAAGCTCATCGTCAGAGGTGGTCTTGGACTGAGCGATGACGTGCCATACGCCCTCCTCGCCGATGGTCCAGACGTACTTGATGAAGCCGTCCGTCGAAACGGAGTCGTAGCCGTAGAAGGTATCAACGGCCCAGGTGTAGATGGGCGTGCCGGTAGCGGTGTCGCCCTGATAGACTTCGACCTTGACGAAGCCGGTGTCCTTGCTGGTCAGAGAGATGACGTCGAAGCCGGTACCGGTGAAGGTGAAGCTGGCCTTGGGGCCGATGGGGTTGGACTCGGAAACGGTGATCCACTTGGAGGAACCGAGGCTGAAGGTCGAGCAGGTTCCGTTGGCCGGATCATAGCCGTAGATGTTGTTGGCATCAACGTTCGGCAGCGAGTAGATGCCGGGACGGTCCTGACCCTGGATCTCATCCAGCGCGGTGCCCGCATCAGACCAGCCTTCCTCGAAATCGATGAAATCGTCTTCGAAGTAAATGGTCGTGGCGGGGATTACCGTAACGGTATCGTAGTAGTAGCCGTTAAGGTTTGCATTGTCAGGATTGTTGTACTTGACCACATAGACGAAGGTCTCGACATCATCCATTACCATGCTGTTCAGCTGGTAGGTGACCTTGCCGTCTACGATCTTTGCGGTACCGAAGCTGCCCTCGGCGGAAGTGCCGTAGCCGACCGGCGCAGTCGTTCCGTTTTCAGGAACACCGTCCTCAGGAAGCTTGCTCAGGTAAACGAGCGTACCGTAGTTGCCGAACATATCGTTGGCAAGAACGTCGATCTCAACGGGGATACCGTAGTCGATGACGACGACATCGGGCACGCAGCTGACAGAGTATTTTACAGCGAACCATACGGTGGTATGGGTGACATCGCGAGTGGAGCCTTCGTAGTCCTCTGTCGTGTAATCCGTGGCGTTGCCGTAGCCGGTAACCACGGTGGTAGCGGGCATTCCGTCGCCCGTGGTAATGGTCCAGGAGCTGTTGCCGTCGCCGGAAGCGATTTTGATCTCATAACCCGCTTTGTCATCGAAAAGCGTGTAGCCGGCGGGCAGGAGAGCATCGGCCAGCAGAGTAGCTGCATCGTAATCAGCACCGCTGTTCAGAAGGATCTTCTCAAGAATCGGGCTGGTTACGGCAATCTTGTTAGCGAAGGAACCGGTTTCGCCGGTGGACTGGTTAACCACGACGTTGCCGTTCTCGTCAACCAGGTAGAAGGCGTAGCTTACGTTGGCTTCCTTCCAGGGAAGAACAGGAGAAACGGTGTCAAGGTGGGCGTCATTGCCAAGCCAGTTGACATAGTACAGGGTAGCGCTTTCGTTGGTCGGATAAGAACCGGCGGGGCGCGTGCCTTCCATGGAACCGGTCAGGTAGGCATAGTAGCTGAGAACGAATTCGTCGTTACGGATCGTTCCGATATCCCACCAGAACATTTCGGAGCCGAGCTCAAAGCCGTTCTCGAGCGTGACGCTCGTGGCATTCGTGTTGTAGCAGAAGGTGGCGGCCTCAATGACACCGTCAATCAGGATGTTGCCTTCCTTCTGGTCGGAATAGGCCGCAGTACCGTTCTCATTGAAGGTTACGGTTTCGAGAACCGTGCCGTTTCCGTAGCGCTTGCCGACATCCCCGGCCGTGACCTTGTGGCCGTTAATGGTGGTGCCGATATCCTTCTTCGCGTATACGGGGTAGGAGCTTACGGTGATGGCGGGAGCGATGCTTTCGGAGCCTTCCTTGAGCGAGGTGAAGGTGCTCATCTGAAGGTCGTAGTTTTCACCCATTTCATCGGTGAAGTAGGCATTCGTAGCGGCTTCAACGATGGACTGGGAAATCTGGGTAAACGCATGGTCAAGACGGGCCTGAACGTTGGAATCCTCATCAACACCCTGAACCCGGAAGAAATGATCACTGCCGGAAGCGATTCTGGAAATGACGGTAGTAATTGTGGCATCGTCAACTTGATGATCATCATAGAGACAGAAGCCGATCGAATAGACCGTAGCGCCAAGTCCGCTTACGGTATACATGTAATCCTTACCGTCGACCTTAGTGCCGCCGGGGAAGGAGGTATTATCGGGAGAAATGATCTCAAAGGTCTGATCAGGCGAACCCTTGATTGCATCAGCCATGCGGTGCGTATTGTTGGTGGCAGCGTTGTAAAAATACGAGTGCACGGAAGCACTATTAATAATGTCCGTAATATCGGAAGGATATTCCAGCTCATCCCCAAATGTTGCCGTGACATCATTGCTGCTGCCAGTGATTGTAACATGCTTTCCGCTCAGCCATGAGTTCCATTCGTCTGTGCCTGAAGAGCCGCTATAATAATTATACTGGAAGGGGCAGCCGTCTGACATAAAGATGACAAAAAGCTCGCGCTCCACACCATCTTCCGCATTCTGCTGCTGAATCGCATAAGCAAGACGATATACGGTATCAAAGGCATAGTCAAAGTTCGTGCCGGAATGAGGCTCGACTCTGCCTACAAGCGTTTCAATGTCCTCATCTGTGTAAGCACCTACCTGCTCAAACGCAGAAGTATTGATGTTGGTGTCGAGCAAAGCCTTTCCCCAGTTCTCACCCGTATAAACACTGACCACCATCTGCGTATTTTGATTATTACCGTTCTTTACCCGGTCATTTTGGCGGTTAATGGATGAATATCCGTTAAAATCAGCCATGGCAAGCCGGACATCGGGAGCAGAACCATCTTCGTTCGGGGTTGAAAATTTTTCAAGCATGGCCCGCAAAGAATTCCGCAAATAATCAATACGCTGATTGACGCCTGCGGTACCTGTTTCGGTACCTGCCCAAGGTCCATACGTCATGGAAGAGGAGGTATCCAGCATAACAATGACATCGATACCCTTCGGGGCGGGGATGCCGGAGGCTGTCAGCTCAATTTTAGCAACACCGGTATTCTGGAAGTCGATTCCTTCACCGGTCTTGGTGACACGGACAGAACCGCCCTGAGGATATTCGGGATAGTCATTCTCCTCGGGTCTGGGCAGCACGACCAGCTTGAAATTGCGGCTTAAAACACGGCCGTTATAAGTGACCGTCAGGTTTTCGTAGACTCCGATCTTCGTGATATCGAGACCGGTACCGCTGAGCATATCGGTGGTAATGTCAACCAGTTCGGAGGAATTGTCGTCAAAATAAACGGTGAGCTTCGCACCCGTTTTCTTTTCGTTCGCGTTCTTGGGCGCTCTGTAAATAATGCCTTCCGTATCCGTAATGGAATAGCCGGTCTCCTGCTTTGCGACGAAGCTAAGAGAAACGGTACCGACTGTCGTATTGCCGACCTTAACAGTATAGGTCTTGTTGCTTCCCGCCGCAGTGGGATCAACCGAACCGGTAAGCGTGTAATTCGTTACTTTAGAAACATTGGTTTCATTGGTATCGTCAGCCCTGACAACGGTGAGGTTCTCCTGAATATAAGCCTTTAACGCAGCTTCGTCGGCAAAGTAGCTTGTACGGAAGGAGGTATTGCCCTTGTATTCCATACCGAGGTAATAGGTTTCGGCAGTGGTGGTCTCCGTATTGGTCAGTTTAAAAAGACGCTTATAGTTTGTGCTGGTACTAAGTGAGTACGGATTACCCGCAACAAGATAATAATAGTTATCATTGTACTGATTTGCATTTCTGAAACGGAAACTGCCGGGATAATCCGAAGACTCATTGCTATTATAAGATAAGGACCATGTTCTGTTATTAGAGTCAGAATCTCCCGTAGTTAATGAAGTTTGACGTCTACGCATATACGTGTTGCCAAATGAAATCAGCCAATTATCCCCTGATTTAGAAAAATCCCATGCATATTCGTTGGTAGTAAGTACAATCACTCCCCTATTGATTGTCACATTCACTCTGGAGAAATCATGTATCATAATATTGTTGCTCTGCTGAGCCGCAATAAGATAGGATCCATTCGTCAGATTACCAGCATTTGTAATTAGGGTATATGTATACGTCGTCTCACCGGGGATCTCAACCTTCACCCAGTTGTCGATGTCAACTGTCTTGCCCTGACCCAGAATATAGGTGGAGAAATGCGTGGCCGTGAAGGTAGCAAAACCGTTGGCAACAACAGCGTTCTGGTCCTCCAGACCGCCCTGTCCGTTCAGATAATAAACCTTGACCAGAGAGGGCTCGTAGCCTTCGGGAACAGGAATGCTGACCTCAACCTCATCGCCCGTGGTATAGCCGCTTACAGAAAATTCATAAGCCTGATACTTGGCAAGGCTGCGGTAAGAAACCGTGCTGGCGATTTCCTCAATCTCAAGGCCGGAAAGGACGCCGCTGACCGTGATACCGGTCTCCTCGTCGGTGAAGGTGCCGGAGATGACTTCGGGCTCACTCTGAGATTCTTCGCCGCTGGGGTCGACGGTCTCGGGATCGCCGTCCTCAGGCTCAGTCTGGGATTCGATCGCGGATTCCTCGACAGACTCCTCCTGAGACTCTTCCACAACAGGAGCCGTGATCTTTACGATCTGAGGACTGGTATAGACAGTAGTGTTGGTTTCGGGATTGTTGCGGTGAGGGTGAGCCAGATTGGCGGCACCGGCGGACTTCAGCTTGTGAAGACCGTTTTCATCGTAACGGGAAACACTGACCTTGCCGTCCTTGATTTCAAAGACGGTCATGGTGATAGTCTTGTCTACGCCGCTGTCTTCCTTATAGGCATCGGTTCCGGGTTCAAAATCGGCATAATAGCCGACAAAGCCGGCGTTCATATAGGTAAAGTTCAGCTCATAGGCTTCATAAGTCTTGCCCTTGCCGTTGGGATCAGCAATGTTGATGCTGTCGCCCTTGGCCAGATAAACGCTGGAGCCGCCCAGGTAGTTGTCCCAGCCCTGGGAATGGTCATGGCCGTAAAGGAAAATGACGGTCAGACCGGCGGCGCCGGCCTTATTCAGCACGTCGAAAAGGTACTTGCCGTATTTGGCATCACCGTTCTGGGTGCGGACGGAATAATGAAGCGGAACATGGGAAGCAACAAAGACGGGCTTGCTGTAGCCGGCCTCCACCTTCGCGTCAAGATACGCGCCGAGCTTTTCGGCAGTTTTCTTGATGACGGATTCATTAACGTGATTGTCCCACTGATAGTCATCCTCATCAATGATGTAAAGGCCGTATTCGTCCGTATCGTGAGCGCCGGGGCCGGAAAGGCCTTTGGTGCCCTGGGTAACCTGATCGTGGTTTCCCTGAACGAAGAACATTTTGCTGCCGTTCATGGAGGGATAGGCCGCGGATACGGTTCCCTTCAGTGCCGCAATGCTGGTGGCAACATCAGCAGAAGGCAGATCCTTGTCATAATCTCCGCAGAAAATCAGACCGTCCGCTGCCGGATAGTCTTTTTTTATTGCGTTCAAAATGGCCGCGACATTGGCGCAGCTGGCAGCTGCCTCGGCATTTTTGTCGCCGGGGGCCTGAAAATCGGAGCCGGCGATAACGACAATTCCGGCTTCATCGGCAAAAAGCTCCTGCGCAGAGAGAAGTGAGGGCACAAAGGTAGTGAGGGCCATCACGAGCGCAAGGAACAGCGACATGAATTTCGATGATTTCTTCATCTTTTTCCTCCGAAAAAAATAGAACTGGGAGCAGGCTTAACACAACATATTGTTTATCGAGTAAATGCTCACAAATTAGAATTCATTATAGCATTTTTACAAAAAAAAGCAAGTACTCACCGAAAATTTATGGGCGGTTGCTCACTTAGAATTGCACTTTATAAATACAATTTTCCCGAGCGTTTTCCGCACAAAAAGAGCGCCGCTTTCCTGTCCGGAAATCAGCGCTTCTTTTCACATAATTTTGCAGGCTTACGCCTCTTTAAAGCTGAGATGACAGCAGTTTTCCGCCGCTTCGTTAAAGACGGAAATCAGCGATTCGGCATAATCGCCGAGCTGCTCTCTCACGGTATCCGCGTTCTTCAAAACGATGTCGCCCCACACCCAGGTGGTCAGAAGATCGTAAAGGGCATCCAGGTTGGCGCCGTAGTAGTCAGGGAAGTGAAGGCGGCGCTTCAGATACGCGTGCGTGCCCTCCTTCGTTCTCATGTAACGTCCGTTCAGATAAATACTCATGCCGGCCTCCTTAATAAAGCTGCGTGAAGGTCACATAGTGATCGTCCGTGTAGAAGATCAGACCGTCACTGGAGTACAGAAGACGTTCTTCGCCGCGGTAGCCGCCGTAGTAGTTGACATCGCACTCATACCACTTGCGGCCGCTCTTTTTGGGAAGACGGCCCTCGCGGTTGCCGAAGGTATCTCCTCCGATGACCTTCTTGTCGGTGACCTTCCAGAGGTTGCCCTTGCTGGCGACCCAGCCGGCGTCCTCCGCCGTGCTCTTGGTGATATAGTTGGGAGGCAGCTTGCCGAAAAGGTGGATGTAGAGGGCAACCTCATCCTTCGAATAATAGGGCTGGCCCTTGACGACCTTAAGGCCGGATTCTTCGGATTCCTGTTTGGACTCCTGCTTCGACTCCTGCTTCGACTCCTGCCGGGAGTCATCGTCTATCAGCGAAATATCCTGAGACTCCTGACCGCCGTTTCCGAAAAGCACCTCCTGCAGAATGCCTGTCTTCCAGGCAAAAATGAGCAGGGCGATAACGACCGCGACGCCCAGGATCTTCTTCAGCTTTTGTTTGGAATTTCTCGAACTCACTTGTTCTCTCCTTCTGTTTGCAAAATCATCGTAATGTTATTATAATACAAGATAAGTTCAAAAGACAAGGAGAATTCACGAGATGTCCAAACGCAATCAGATCCAGCTCGTTTTCGCCCTCATTTTATGTGCGCTGAGCGTGCTGTTCGCCGGGATCATCCAGACGGACTTCGGCCGGGTCGAAATCACGGAGCTGGCGCTGGAGACACCGGCCGGCACGCTGACCGGCTATCTGTTCAAGCCGAAAAAGGCCACGCCCGAAAAGCCCGCCCCTGCGGTCGTCGCGAGCCACGGCTATCTGAACAACCGCGAAATGCAGGACCTGAACGCCATTGAGCTTGCGCGGCGCGGCTACGTCGTCATCACCATGAATGCCTACGGCCACGGCGACTCCGACGTCGCCCTCGAGGCCTACTCCGGCGGCTACGGCACCGACAGCGGCGGCATGATCGAATTCGTCCAATACCTCTCTGCCCTGCCCTACGTCGACGAGACCCGCATCGGCGTCACCGGGCACTCCATGGGCGGCGGCTTCACCAACACCACCATGGAATACTACACGGCGCTCGAGCTGAGCGCGCTGATGAGCGGCTACAGCGAAGAGGAAGCGCACGCGCTGAACCTCATCAACACCGGCGTCATCATCGGCAACTACCCCACCAACCTGCTCGACAGCGAAAGCACCCGCACCGGCTACCGCTGCCACATCGGCATCATTCTGGCCAAGTACGACGAGTTCTTCGGCAGCTACGGCCGGGACCTGCTCTCCTCCCTCGACTCCAAGGACCTCATCCGCTACCAGAGCGGCGAGATGGTCGTCCTCGACATCGAAGAGGGACGCTTCTACACGGGCGAGCGCGGCTACGGCATCGCCATCTACAATCCCGCACAGTTTCACGCGACCAATCACTTCTCCTACACCGTCGTGCGCGACATGCTGGACATCTTCCAGCGCACGATGCCCGGGCCCCGCAGCATCTCCTCCGGCAATCAGCTGTGGATCTGGAAGATCATCTTCAATCTGATCGGTCTGATCGGCTTCTTCCTTTTCCTCGTTCCCTTCGCGGACCTTCTGATGAAAACGGACTTCTTCCGGGAGCTGCGCGCCGAGCGCCCTGAGCTTCTTCCGACGCCCACCCGCTGGAACGGCTACTGGGGACGCAATCTCCTGACGGTGCTTATGTGCTTCCTTCTGACCGTGCCGCTCCTGCTTCTCGGCTACGTGCTGCTGATCAACCCCGTCTGGCCGCAGGATACCACCGGCGGCGTGGGGCTCTGGTGCGTCGGCTGCGGCCTTATCACCCTGCTCCTGATGGGCGGCAAGAAAAAGCGCCGCCAGGGGATCAGCCTGAAGCTTTGCAAGCCCAAGCTTTGGAAGACGCTTCTCCTCGCGCTCCTGGTCGTGGCCGGCTGCTACGCGCTGGTCTTCGCCGCAGACTACATCAACCAGACCGATTTCCGTTTCTGGACGCTCGACATCCGTGTGTTCTCCTTCCGGAAGATCCTCGTGGCGCTCCGCTACCTGCCCTTCTTCGCGGTCTTCTATATTTTCAACAGCTGGTCCGCGGCGAAGTCCTCGTACAACAGCTGGTCCGAAGGCAAGCAGATGCTGGTCTGCGCCCTGTGGAACCTGCTGCCGGTCCTTTTGCTTCTGCTTCTGACCTACGTCCCCACCGCCTTCCTGGGACAGACCCTGTGGAACGCGATCCTTCCGACCGGCGGCGAGACGGCGACGCTCCTCCGCTCGGCGATGGCGCTTATCCCGATTCTTCTGATTCCCTTCGTGCCTCTTCTGGCGATTGCGGCCTGCATCAATGTGCGGCTCTACCGCATGACAGGCAGCCCCTGGCTGGGCGCGCTGGTAAACAGCCTTTTGATCACGATGATCACCGTCGCAAATACGTCCTTCAGCTTCGCCTATTGATCCCGCCCATAAAAATGCCCTCCGCCTTCCGGCACAAACCGGATTGCGGAGGGCTTTCTTGCTAATTGTCAGCTGCCGTTTAGCCGAAGCACTCGTCGATGGCGAGGAGCACGCAGAGTGCGCACAAAGGCTCCGTCTTGGTCTCGTCGACGTCCAGCACGTAGGCGTCGCCGAAGGACATGGCCTTCTTGTGGATCGTGGCGATTTCGTCGCGGCCGCTGCGGATCTCATAGTTCGAGAGGGTCAGGTTGCCCTTGACCTTCCAGCCGTAGCCGGACACCTTGAAATTCTTGACATTCGCGGACATCTTGATGGATGCGTTCGGCTGGCCCTCCACGCTGATGCGATAGCCGGGCGCCAAGGTGAATTTCTTCTTCCGAAGCGTGGCCACCTCCTTGCCGGCGGTGTCCGTCACGCACAGCCTGCGGCCCTTGAGCGCGCCGCTCTTCGCCTCGTAAACGGTCTGATCCTGCTCGTCGCAGACGGTAAACTGATCCTTCAGGCTGACAGCCTTCTGTTTTACGTAGAATTTCATAATAGCCTCCGAAAATATGCGTATGCGGCCGATGCCGCTGCTGATGCCGCTGCACCAGCCGGTTTATGATTCTTTGATGACAAAAAGGTTCACTGAGTGCGCGCGGATAAGTCCCAGCTGCGAGACCGCCGCCGTTTCGTCGCGTTTCACCAAAACGCCGTCGAACTCATCGCGCGGGGGATTCACTGCGCCCTCGCAGAAATCCACACTGTGCACAGGACGCGCGCGGAAGGTCAGGAGGTTCCGCGCCGAAAGATCGGCCTGCAGATAGCGGTGAGTCATCTGCGCCGCGGGGACGCACAGGCCGTAGCGGGCGCGGCCGGTATTGACGACCTTCAGATAGTAAGCGCTGCCGTCGTAGGTGCAGGACGCGTAAACGCGCTTGGGGAGCTTGACGCGCATCGGGATGTAGTTTTCGCCGACACCCGAGGCGAAGAGCTCCTGCACCTTGTAGTTGGCGGTGCGCATCGTGTAGCGGGGACTGAATTCGATCAGGCTGTGGGAGTAGTTGACGCCGCCCACCATATTCAGAAGGGGGGCATAGGAAGCCATCTCAACGACATCCGCATTGCGTTCGATGCCGGTCAGGAAGGCCGCCTCCGCCAGAGCGGATTCGTAGGGATTGGCTTTTTCGATGGCGTACTTGCGGCCCGCAAACAGACCGTTGGCCGCGTATTCGCCCAGGCAGACCTTGGCCGTGCCGCGCTCGTAGCGGTCATAGCGGCGCGTCTTGCGGATGAACCAGGCCGGCGAATGCATGAGGTGCTCGTCCAGCCAGCCGCCTGCATTGTGCAGCTTTGCAAAGCGCCACTTCGGCGCGAGGAAAAGCCTGTAGGGGGTAAGCCCGCCGGCAAATACCAGCCGGATCTCGGGGTGGCTGCGGTGCACGGCCTCTTCGATCTTCAGGAAGCGTTTGCGGTAGCCGGGGCCGAAATTTTCGCTGCCGACCGCGATCATTTTCAGGTCAAAGGGCGCCGGATGACCCATACGGATACGCAGGTCCGCCCAGTAGGAGCTGCCCGCCGCGCCCTTGCAGAATTCGATCAGGTCCAGGTAGTTCGCCACGATCTCGTGCTCGAACACGGGGTCCGAAAGCGCGATTTTGCGCAGGCTTCGCTTCTGGCAGTACAGACCGGCCGAAAGCGCGGGCAGGGGCGACGCACCGATGTCCTCGCACAGGCAGAGATATTCGTAAAAGCCGATCTGGTAGGACTGACTGTAGCCTCCGTCCTTCATGGTACGGCCCCACAGATTGTAATTGGCCTTGCGCTCCGCCAGAGGGCCGACCGTATCCTTCCAGTTGTATTCGTTGCCGGGCCCGCGTCCCTCGACGATGCAGCCGCCCGGAAAGCGCAGGAAGGACGGATGAAGGTCCTTGAGGTCCCGGACGAGGTCAGCACGAAGCTTTCCTTCCGCCCACTTCGGATCGTCCTTGCCCCAGTAGTCGGCGTTCATGAGCGATACCAGATCCAGGTCGATATAGCCCTTGCCCGAAAACTCGAGCACCAGCTTGCCGTAGCCGTCCGCAAGTCCGCCGAGCACGGTTTCGACCTTTCGCCAGGCCTTTTCGGCCGTAAACCGGAAGGAATCGGTGAGCGCTTCGCCCTCCTCATCCTCTACCCGAACCTCAACCGTTCCCTCGTAATTGCCGCGGATGCTGCAGGAAAAGCAGTAGCTTCCGCCCTCCAGAACGGACATGGCCGGCTTGGATGCGTACTGGCCGTGGCCGTTATAGCCCAGATTGCTGAGCACCGCCCGCTCCGCCACATAGAAGGACAGAAAACGTGTGTTCTCCTCCAGCTGACCGGCCGCAATGCTTTCCATGGTGCCGCCCCGAAGGCTCCAGTAGCGCAGCGGATCGGAAAGCGCTTTGCGCGCACGGCGGTCGTAGTACAGACCGTCGAAGCTGTAGTTGGCGACCATGTTGGCGTTCAAGCCGCCATCGCAGGCGAAATTGATATCCTCGAGGAAAAGTCCGTACAGCTGACGGCTGATGGGGTAAGCTTTTTCCCGCTGAAGGGACAGGTTGATTGTTCTCATGAAGAGCCTCTGTTATTCTTGATGAAGTTCATCCTTTTTGAAGTATTTCAGCGTCATAAGGAAGGGAATGACGGACAGCAGCACAAAGACCGTGCCGGCCAGAAAAACGTTGCCGTTGGGAATATACTCTGTCAGACCGGAGGTCTCGTTCAGGAAGGTATCGCCGGAGGTCTTGACTACGGCCTCGCCCAGGAGGGACCCGCCCACCATGGGGATCAGCACGAAGAAAAGGATCCAGATGCCTTCAAACTGACCGCGGCTCTGCGGCGGATACAGCTGCTTGCTCCAGACCTTGGTGGTCTGCAGGATGGCGATGTAGCCGATGCCGGTCACCAGGATGCCGATCCACAGCTGCGCGTTGAAAAGCTTGCTGCTGTCGACTGCTTCCGGCTTGAGCGGGAAGAGGATCAGAAGGCCGATAACGGTAAAGACGATGGCGGCAAGCGCCAGATAGGGGTGACGGTTTTTGTTCAGCAGCTTGCCGACCGGGATGGCGGAGAACATGGCCAGCACCAGCGGCACGGCCTCAATGATGCCCATCTGATCGGCCGAGTAGCCCAGATAGTAAATCAGATAGTTGCCGATGTAGGCGAAGAACGCGTTGAAGCCGATGAAATACAGGGACACGCCGATGCTCACGAGCACCAGCTGAGGAATGTCAAAGAAGCTTTTGAAATTGAAAACGCTGAAGAACTGATGCCAGAAGCTGCCGTCCTTGTTGGGCTCGACATCCTCGGAGGGGCCGAGCGCGAAGAAGGAGATGATGCCGCAGACGATGACGAAGATGCCCATCACGACAAAGAGGCGCATGTAGTTATCGTCAGAGCCGACCAGCAGGCCTCCGACCACGGTGCCGAGCAGCGTGCCGAGTACGGGTGTCGTAGCCAGGACCGCGCCCAGCTGGCCGCGGTTTTTATCGGTCATGCTGTCATTGATCCAGGTATTGAAGCCGGCGTCGTTGCCCATTGAGCCGAAGAAGCTCATGACGGTATCGGCCGCGACAACGGAGAAGGCCACCAGCATATAGCGCTCGCGGCTGATGAACTCGGTCAGGCCGAAGACGATGGTGAAGATGCCCCAGAGGACGTAGCCGAGGGCCAGGAAGGTGCGGCGCTTGCCCAGGCGGTCAGCCCAGGTGCCGAAGAAGAAGGTCGCGAACGTGGTGGCGGCGGCGCTCCAGATCAGCATGCCGGTAATGATGGACGGGTCTTTCCCGATTTTCGCGTAAACAAAAGTGTTGAACCACTGGTTTTCCATGTTCCAGCAGATCTGACCGGCCAGGCCGAGGCCCCACACGAGCAGCCAGAAGATAAAGCCGGAGCTGCGCTTTTCCTGTTTCATAGTATTGCCTTTCCTTGCACGAGTTATAGTAGGTCGATTATATGCTTTTTCACGGATAATTTCAAGTTTTTTCCTGCCCGTTTGCATTTTCTCCGATCTATGATAAAATACAGGCAATAAAGGAAAACGATATGATAGAATATAAATTAATACGCAGCCGGCGGAAAAGCATGGCCGTCGAGGTCACCACACGCGGCGTCACCGTCCGGGCGCCCTATTTCACGCCGAAGCTGGCCGCCGATCTTCTGGTCAAGCGCCGCGAGGCCTGGATCCTGGCCACGCAGGAAAAGCTCCGGGCGCGCTCCGAAAAGCTGGGCGACGTCTCTACGCTAAGCGAAGAGGAGCTCAAGGACCTGACCCGGCGCGCCAAAACAATCATCCCCGAGCGCGTGGCCTATTTCGCGCCCCTCGTCGGCGTCGACTACGGACGGCTCAGCATCCGCCATCAGCGCACCCGCTGGGGCAGCTGCTCCCGCGAAGGCAATCTGAGCTTCAACTGCCTGCTCCTTCTGACCCCGCCTGAGGTGCTCGACAGCGTCGTCGTGCACGAGCTCTGCCACCGCAAGGAAATGAATCATTCCCGCCGCTTCTACGCCGAGGTCCTGCGCGTCATGCCGGACTACCGCAAATGGGACCGCTGGCTCAAGGACAACGGCGACATCATCATGAAGCGTCTGCCCGAAAAAGGAGAATAAAATGACCTTAGCCGATGAGATCCTCGCCCTGACCGAGGACGTCGAAAACCCCGTTTCCAACCTGGCCAACACGGCCGCCCTGATCTGGGAACGTCTGCCGGAGCTGAACTGGGCCGGCTTTTATCTGATGCAGAACGGAAGGCTTGAGCTCGGCCCCTTCATCGGACGGCCGGCCTGCACCGTCATCCCCGTCGGAAAGGGCGTCTGCGGCACAGCCGCGGCGCTGGATGCCACCCAGCTGGTGCCGGACGTACACGCCTTCCCCGGGCATATCGCCTGCGACGGCGCCTCACGCTCCGAAATCGTCGTCCCGCTGCACCAAAACGGCGCGGTCGTCGGCGTACTGGATATCGACAGCCCGCAGCTCGCGCGCTTCAGCGAAGCAGACTGCCTGCTGCTGGAGGAAGCCGCCCGAGCCATTGAAACATTTTTACACTGAAAGGAGTCCCCTATGGACCGAACCATCGCCGTAAAAGGCACGGCGCGCCTGTCACTGGCGCCCGACACCATCGAAGTCAATCTGAATCTCAGCACGCTGGAAAAGCAATACGCGGACGCCGTCGGCAAAAGCGCCGCTCAGCTGGAGGAGCTGCAGGGCTGCCTCGCCGCGCTGGGCTTTGAGAACAAGGACCTGAAAACGGTCTATTACAACGTCAGCGCCGAATATGAGTACCGCAACGACAAAAACGGAAACGGACGCCGCGTCTTCACCGGCTACCGCGTCAACCACAATCTGCGCCTGGACATGCCCTACGACACCGAACGCATGTCCAAGGTGCTCGCCGCGCTTGCCGGCTCCAAAACCGACCCCGATTTCAGCCTGAATTTCACCGTCAAGGACCGCGACGCCGTCAAGGATGAGCTCCTGATCCAGGCCGCCGAAAACGCGCGCCACAAGGCCGAGGTCCTCACGAAGGCCTCCGGCTGCCGGCTCGGGCAGCTCTTGAGCGTCAGCTACAACTGGTCCGACATGAGCTTCTATTCCCCGACCAACTACGGCATGGACCGCAAGTGCATGGCCATGGGCGCCGCCGTCGAATGCGAAATGGACATCTCCCCCGATAATATCGAAGTCAGCGACAACGCCAGCTTCGTTTATGAAATCATCTAAAAGGAGTCTCTCATGAAAACGAAAGCCGAAACCGAAGAAGCCCGCCTGAAGCGGAAGGCGCGCGAGGCCCGTGAACTCGCCCGTCTGGAAAAGGAGCTGCAGAAGCCCAAGGGCCCGCTGTATCTGGTATATTTCATTTTCGTCATCTCCGTCATCTACATCGCCGACGAGGTCACCACCCAGATCGGCACGCAAATGCAGTACATCATCGCCTCGCAGGTCTTCGCCCCGATTTTCGGCGAGGACGTGGCGGTCGCCCGCATGAGCCTGGTCGGCACCATCAGCCTGGTCGCCTCGGGACTGGCCTTCCTGTACAAGCCTCTCTCCGACCGCTACGGCCGCAAGCTCTTCCTGGTCATCAACACGCTGGGCATGGGCCTCGGTCTGCTTTTGGTCGGCATCACGACGAACATCCCCGTGTATCTTCTGGGCACCGTCGTCATCGCCTTCTTCACCCCGCATGACATGCAGGCCATCTACATCATGGAAAGCGCGCCGGCCAAGCACCGCGCCAAGCTGTACTCGGTCATCAAATGCATCGCCACGCTGGGCATGTTCATGATTCCGGTCCTGCGCAATATCTTCATCACCGATACCGACTTCTCCCGCTGGCGCTCGGTATATTTCATCCCCGCCGCCATGACCTTTGCCATCGCGCTGATCGCCATCTTCTGCATCCGCGAGTCCGACGCCTTCCTGGTCTCCCGCATCGCCCTGCTGAAAATGAGCGACGAGGAACGCGAGGCGGCCCGCGCCGCAAACGACGCCACCCAGCAGCAGGGCGGCCTCATCAGCGGTCTCAAGCTTACCCTGACCAACCGTCAGCTGCGATCCATCACCATCAGCAACGGCCTTCTGATGTTCGGCATGATCATTACCTCCTACTACGAAACGGTCATGACCTACGGCTACGCCGAAAAGTACACGATGCTCGGCAGCGTCGCCGAAATGGCCCGTCAGCTGGCCGCCGGCGATGCCACCAAGGCGCTCTTCGTTTTCCCCTTCTCCTCCGCCGCCCTTCAGCTGATTCCGGGCTTCATCGCGGATAAGTGGGGGCGCCGCGTGGCCGCCCTCGTGATGGCCGCTCTCTCCATCCTGAGCTACCTGCTCTTCTACCTGGGCTGCTCCGGCCCCAACTGGTGGAACCCCTACGTGGTCGGCCTCTTCTGCGGCGCGGCCATCGGCAGCTACTGGTCCAGCGGCGATATGGTCGGTCTGATGGCCTCCGAATCCGCACCCACCAATATGCGTGTATCCGTTACAACCGTCTCCAACCTGCTTTCCGGCGTCATCTACGGCATCGCCATGGTGGCCACCATTGTCCTGATCAACATCCTGGGCGATGCCAAGATCGGCATCATCACCCTGCTGGTTGCACTGGGCGGCTCCATCATCGGCTTCTTCCTTCTCTTTGCGACCGTCAAGGATACGAAGGGCATCGACCTCGGAACCGTCACCGGAAAAGAATTCGAATAAAATCCGTCTTCACGCTTTTTGCCCATAATAATTCAGCCTGTCAGAGCACACTGACAGGCTTTATTATTTGTGTTTACAGCAGCATCCCCAGGCGGAAGGCTGCGAAGGCCAGCACCCAGGCGATGACGCAGTGCTCGACAACGACGCCGATCGCCCACTTGAATCCGAGCTCGCGGCGGATGGCCGAGACGGCTGCCACACAGGGCGTATAGAGGAGGCAGAAAACCAGAAGCGACGCCGCGGACACAGGGCTCAACAGCCCCAGGACCGCATTGCCCGGCATCAGCACATTCAGGGTCGAAACCACGCTCTCCTTGGCGAGAAAGCCGGTCAGCAGAGCCGTGACGATGCGCCAGTCATCGAGGCCGATCGGCTTCATAACGGGGGCGATCGCGCCCGAAAGAACCGCCAGAATGCTCTCGGAGGAATCGCTCACCCAAGTCAGACTCGGGCTGAAGCTCTCCAGAAACCACACGGCCAGCGAGGCCACGAAAATGAGCGTAAATGCGCGCTCCAGAAAGTCCTTTGCCTTTTCCCAGAGCAGCATGAGGACGTTTTTCGCGCCGGGCAGACGGTAATTCGGAAGCTCCATAACGAAGGGAACCGCCTCACCTTTGAAGAGAAAGCTCTTGGAAAAGAGCGCCACCAGGATCGCCGTCAGAATTCCGAGAACATAAAGACCGACCATCACCAGCGCTGCATGCCCGGGAAAGAAAGCCTGCGAGAAGAAGGCGTAGATGGGCAGCTTGGCAGTGCAGCTCATAAAGGGCGTCAGGAGAACGGTCATCCTGCGGTCCCGTGCGGAAGGCAGGGTGCGCGTGGCCATCACGCCGGGCACGGTGCAGCCGAAGCCTACCAGCATGGGCACGATGCTGCGGCCGGACAGACCGATACGCCGCAAAAGCTTATCCATAACGAAGGCCACACGCGCCATGTAGCCGGTGTCCTCCAGAATCGACAGAAAGAAGAAAAGAACCACAATGATGGGCAGGAAGCTCAGGACGCTTCCTACGCCGCCGAAGATGCCGTCGATGACCAGGCTGTGAAGCGCCGGGCTCACGCCGGCCGCGCCCAGCCATCCGTCGACGCTGACGGTCAGCGCCGCAATCGCGCGCTCCATCAGCTTTTCCAGATTGCCGCCGATCAGGCTGAAGCTCAGATAGAAGACGGCCGCCATAATCAGAAGGAAGGCCGGAAGAGCCGTAAATTTACCGGTCAGGACGCGGTCGATGGCGCGGCTGCGCTTATGCTCACGGCTTTCGCCGGGCTTGATAACCGTCTCTCGGCACAGGGCATTGATGAAGGAAAAACGCATGTCCGCCATCGCCGCCGCGCGGTCCAGGCCCCGCTCCTCCTCCATCTGCAGGATGATGTGCTCGACCGTTTCGCGTTCGTTCGTTGTGAGCGCAAGTGCCTCGGTCACGTAAGGGTCGCCCTCCACAAGCTTGGACGCCGCAAAGCGGACCGGCAGGCCCGCCGCCTCTGCGTGGTCCTCGATGAGATGCATCAGGCTGTGCAGACAGCGGTGCACCGCGCCGCCGTTCGTGTCCTTCCCGCAGAAGTCCGTGCGGCCGGGACGCTCCTGATATTTAGCGATATGCAGGGCGTGCTCGATGAGCTCGTCGACGCCCTCGTTCTTCGAAGCGGAAATCGGGACGACGGGGATGCCTAAAAGCTCCTCCATGCGGTTGACGTGAACGGTGCCGCCGTTGCCGCGCATTTCGTCCATCATGTTCAGGGCCAGGACAATGGGCACGTTGAGCTCCATCAGCTGGAGAGTCAGATACAGGTTGCGTTCGATATTGGTGGCATCCACGATGTTGATGATGCCCTTGGGCGCCTCATTCAGAATAAATTCACGCGAAACGAGCTCTTCAGCCGTGTAGGGCGAAAGCGAGTAGATGCCCGGCAGATCCGTGACAAGCGTGTCCTCGCGGCCTTTGATCGGGCCGTCCTTGCGGTCGACCGTGACCCCCGGGAAGTTGCCGACATGCTGGTTCGCGCCGGTCAGCTGGTTGAAGAGCGTGGTCTTTCCGCAGTTCTGATTGCCGGCCAGTGCAAAGCTTAATGTCGCGCCTTTTTCGACCGGCTTTTCGTCTGCCTTGACGTGATACTTGCCCTCCTCGCCGTAACCGGGATGGGCCGGCACGCGGGCCTGGGGACGCTGCTTCGTTTGGGAGGGGGACGGCGCCTCTTCCAGCAGCTCGACTTCAATACGGGCCGCGTCCTCAAGACGCAGAGTCAGTTCATAGCTGTGAAGGCGAAGCTCCATCGGGTCGCCCATCGGTGCGAACTGCACAAGCAGAAGCTCCGCACCCGGAATCAGACCCATATCCAGAAAATGCTGGCGCAGGGCGCCTTCGCCTCCGATTTTCGTGAGACGGGCGCGCTGGCCTTTTTGCAATTGGTTTAAAAACACCTTTTTCTCCTTTAGTTACCTTTAGCTAACTGCTCCGTATTTTAGCGCTTTCCAGGCCGGTTGTCAATGGCTAACCCCAAAAAACAAAAAGCTTACACACAAAAAAGATCTTGCACCGACATGCAAAAGCCGGTACAAGACCTTCATATGATGCTGTTTTCTCTGACAAAGCACGCCCTGTCAGTCTGTTTTCGGATACAGGTACGCTTCGAGCTCCTTCCGGACGATGGTCCCGATCTCAAGGGTGTTTTTTCCCTCCAGTTCACTTGACTCGAGCACGCGCAGGACCGCCAGCTCCACGGCTGTTCGCCGCCAGGGGAAGTCGTTTTTGATCTGCTGCGTGTTCTTTAGCCCCACCACCACGATCGGCGCGTGACCGGCCCATTCGGAGACCTTAAACACGCCGTTCCGGAATTTCAGAAGCCCCTCCTCCGGATGATGATTGCGCGTCCCCTCCGGATAAGCGCCGATGGACACCTGCTTCTCCCGCAGATACTGCGCGGCCAGCTCGATGGTGGAACGCGCCTCGCGGTCGTCATCGCGGTTGATCGGAAGGCACAGACACTTCCGCGCGATCTTGCCGAAAAGAGGGATCCTGAAGTTGGAGGGCTTGGAAATAAAGCCCAGATCCGCCTCGGGGAAAGCATACCAGGTCACGAGGGGGTCAAAGAGGGACACATGATTTCCGACCAGCAAAAAGCACTGCCCGCTTTCCACCAGCGCAGTGATTTTCTCGCGGCCGTTCACCGTCAGACGGATCCGGCTGCCCTTGATCAGAAGGTGCACCCCCCTGTTCAGGAAGAAACGGAAGAAATCACTGTCCTTCTGCTGGACCTTGTTGCGTCGAACAAAAAGCGTACATATGAGCAGGAAGAGAAGAACCGCCAGCACGAGACCGACCAGACCAAGCAGAATGCCCAAAGCGATTTGTCCGGCAAGCTTCATTCCCCTCTCCTCCTCTTCTTCATTTTATACACGGCCGTCCCATTGGAATTCGCCGAGATCGACGCGGAAATTGACCACATCCACCCCGTCCTCCAGAAGACGGAAGCGCTGCTCGTCGATGCCGCCGAAGGCAAAGGCCCCGGTCAGCTCTCCCCTCGCATTGACCACGCGAAAGCAGGGAATGCGCTCCGGCTCGGGATTCCGGTGCAGAATATTGCCTACGGCCCGCGACGCACCGGGGCTTCCGGCCAGCGCCGCGATCTGCCCGTAGGTCGCAACATGTCCGGGCGGAATCTGACATACGGCCCGGTAAACGCGGTCGGAGAAACGCTCCTCCGCAAATGTCTGAATATCTGTAATCATTGCGTTATCGGCTGTGGTATCCGGCAAATTCCGCCTTAAACGCTTCCGGCAGCCGCGCCTCGATCAGCTCCGCCGTAAGTGCACGGCTGCGCTTCATAGCGCGAAGCGAACGGAGGCTTTCGGCCGCGGAAAAGAGCCGCGGACGCCGCCCGATCTGACGGCTTGCCGCCCCAGGACGGAGGCTTCTCGGCCCGTTTTCATTGCGGCCCTGCAAAAGATAGAGGGTATCGCCGCTTTCGGCCGCCTTAAGGGGCGTCATCCGCCGCTTCCGCTGCACCAGCGCCGTCTGCGCCAGCAGCACAGCCGGGTCGCCCTCACGGAAGCAGGCACGGTTGAAGATGAGCGCCAGCTTCATGGATGCAAATTCGGTGCAGAAGAAGAAATCACCCGCCGAATCCATAAAGCCTGCCGTCGGGCCGCAGCCGTAGCGGCGCACCAGGCCCTGTTCGATCACCGTCGACTTGCCGGCCAGCTGCGAAAGCGCGCTGAGCGCGGAATCATCACGCTGCCAGACATCGCCTTCCGCTTTCAGATACCAGCCGCCCGCAAAGTCGTATTCATTCAGGAAGCGCCCCTCGGCATCCTGCTTCAGATTCATGCCCGTCATCCCCGTGCAATAGGGACGGAGACCGTAGAAATCTATGGCTGCCTGGACCGGCACCGTACCGGAGGCCGAGCAGACCCATACATCAATTCCGTTTTCGGAAAGCACTCGCCACAGTGTCTTCAGCTCGTCCGTCACCGATACGCCCGACGTCCAGGTATAGGAAACCTGCCCCAGCCGCGACGGAAGGGAGGAAGGACTGGTCCAGCTGACATATTGCGAGGGTCGGTCCGAGAAATAGCGGTAGCAGGACTGCGCTGCACGGTAAACCTGATCCCCGGTCATTCCCGTAAACCAGAAAAGCGGAAAGAGGCAGCCCGTAAGCGCGCCTTCTCCTCGGTTGACCTCGCCGTACATGGCCCGAAGCTTCGCCGCAAATTCCAGCCAATAGGGATCCGCCCAAAGCACCGGCCGCATTTCCTCGGGAAGCATTTCCCCGTTGAAGGGGCCGTAGCTTTCCCAGAGCTTTGAATAGGCCGCGCCGATATCCGCCGCCCAATCCGAATAGTCATTTTGGGGGGCGCGCAGCGAAATGACCTCCGTAAGCTGCTCGGGCGTCATCGCGAAGGCCATCGTCATCAGCTGATAGATGCACAGCTGATGCTCCACATCGAAGACAGCCGTGGTGTTGTCAAAATCGAAAACCGCATACTGCCCGTCCCGGTATAAACGCCCGCAGTGCCCGTACAGCGCCAGAAAACGGTTGAGCTGCCTTTTTACATACGGGCTCCACCGGCCGCCGGAAAGCTTCATCAGCCATGCCTCCTTTACAAAGAGATATGACATTATAACATGTGCCGAGAGAAAAGAAAAGTCACACCCCTGTACAAAAAAGATTACTTTAGGGCAAATTTAGGCTTGACAATAGCCCCCGGATTTCATATAATAACAATCGCGCTTACGAGCGCCGATGAAAAATGAGGAAAGGTGTCCGAGCGGTCGAAGGAGCTGGCCTCGAAATCCAGTGACTCGTAAGGGTTCGCGGGTTCGAATCCCGCCCTTTCCGTTTCGGGAATTTCTTCTGTTCCCGCACAATTACACAGCTTACACGGTAAGCAACTTGGAGAAGTACCCAAGTGGCCGAAGGGGCTCCCCTGGAAAGGGAGTAGGTCGTTAATAGCGGCGCCAGGGTTCAAATCCCTGCTTCTCCGTCTCAAACGCCTTTTGTCCGTCAGGACAAAGGGCGTTTTTTGCTGCAGAAAACTTGATGCGCCGGGTGCGCCGTGGTATACTGTTACCAAAAGTTTCATGTCGGCCTCGCTGCTGCGATTGCGCCTGCCGGCACCCTCGAAGGAACATCATTAAAAAGAAAAGCGGAAACCCGATCCTGTCCGTAATAGCCCTTCTGCTGCTCGTCGGCATCCTCTTCATGGAATTCCGGGGCTTTCACGCTTTCAGCGAGAAATACCGCGAGCTCGCCGCTCAGGAGCTTACGGATGAGAATACCGTCTTCATCGCCTTTTCGGATAATCTGCTGACCGCAATGGCCTACGCCAGCAACGACTCCGTGCAGGGCATGGAAACTTTTTGAATTATGCACTGAACAGCATCGTCCTGCAGGAATTCTGCACCGGCCTTCTCTATATCGCCCCGATCTGCATCCTTCTATCGATCGGCCTGGCAAAGCGCTTCGAGGGCTGCAAGGGAAAGCACATCCTCGCCATTGTTCTCAGCACCTTAGGCGTATATCTGTTTTACGCTGATTGCCCACACGGACAATGATGAGATCCCCTTCCCGGTTCTGCTCCTGTATTCCGCAAAAGCGCTGCTTTGGATTCTTCTGCCCCTGTTTATCGGAAAGAAATGCAAAAAACCGGAAAATATGGTATAATATATACCGTCAGGAGGTAATGCCCCATGCTGATCCGTCCCCTTGAAGCCAAGGACGCCCAGGCTGTCCGAGCCATCTGCCTGGCCACCTGCAGTGATCCGTTTTTACTGGCGAACACGGATGTACTCTGGGCCAAGTATGCAGACTATTATACCGCCGAAGAGCCCGAAACCTGCTTCGTGGCCGAAAGCGACGGCCGGGTTATGGGCTACCTGCTCTGCAGCACCAAGCCCGGGCTGTACTGCTCTCTGTGGAACAGTCACTACCGTTCCTTCTTAAAGGGGAAGGGGCTGAAGGCCGCTTTTCTGCAGCGTTATACCGAATATGAGATCCGCCGCATGGCGCGGAAAGGATATCCCGCCCATCTGCACATCGATATTCTGCCCGAGGCTCAGCGCAAGGGCATCGGAAGCGCCCTGGTCGACGCGCTGATGGACAAGCTCGCAGACGAGGGCGTCCCCGGGGTCTATCTGGGCTGCGCCTCCTCCAACCGAAGCGGAAACGCTTTTTACCGCAAATACGGTTTTTCCCTGCTTAAAAAAATACCCGGCTGCAATCTGTACGGATTGAAAAGCCGGGCAGCAGCCGATTCCCCCCAAAACTGATAATACGAAAAGGAGTCTCTCATGTCTGAATTTAATGCTACCTCTGAAAATTTCGATAAAGAAGTCATGCTCTCCTCCGAGCCTGTGCTGGTCGACTTCTGGGCCAGCTGGTGCGGACCTTGCAAAATGGAGAGCCGGGCCATCCATGAGCTTTTGAACCTCCACCCCGAGCTCAAGGTTGCCAAGGTCAATGTCGACGAGGAAGGCGAGCTTGCCAATTCCTTTAACGTCAGCGCCATCCCCACCCTGGTCCTGATCAAAAACGGCGAGATCGCAAACGAAAGCGTCGGTTATCTGTCTCCCGAGGAGCTGGAAAGCTTTATCGCATAAAAAAACAAGGCTTCGGATCGTTTCGGCAATCCGAAGCCTTTTTTTACTCTGTTCCGAAGAGGACGTTCCGGAACAGCTCGGCCGTCTTTTCGGGACCGATGCCTTTTTTGAAAACATCGGTTGAGGGGCCGCCGTTGGACAAAAGTCCTTCGGTATAGACGCGGGCAGCCGCTTTCTTTGCCTCCTCCGGGCACGCAGGAGCCGTTTTAACGGCCTCGAGATACGCGGACAGGTATTTCAGGGTCAGCTCGTCAAATGCCGCTTTTTCGGCCTTTTTCCCCACTCTTGCGAGGTTCACGGGATAGGTCAGCGAATCGTACCAGTGACTGCCCAGATCCTTGTCCGCGCCGGCCGTATCCGTCTTCTTGACCGCGCCAAGGCCGGACGCGTCGAACGCTTCTTTATTCAGGCAGGTGTTGTACAGTTCAAGGATCAGCGTCTCCCGCCCCATCGCGTGCACGCGGTCATTGGAGAACAGCGGTGCATCGCAGAGGAACGGATTGACCATGAACACCTCCATTTTCATCAGCCCCATCATTCCGGAGGCGCTCATGACCGAGACGTGTCCGAGGCCCTCAGCCGTAAAGCTTCTGACGAGGTAGTTCATACCGTTCGCCTTCATGTCGGCAAAGTCTCCGGCATCCTGTTCGGTCAGCGGAAAGGACTCGGCGATCAGTTTCAGCATTTCATCTGTCATGATTTTTCTCCCTTACACGATTTCTGCTTCGGCAAGACCGGCCTTATCCAGGATGACGGCCGCTGCCAGAAGACTGCCCTGCCCGATGATGTTGACGAGCTCGGCAGCCCACTCCATATAGGCCTGATCGAATTCTTTGGTGCCGAGGTAGCCCATCATCAGGGAGAACACAAGGGACACGATGAAGAGGACGGCCGCCCAGGGCTTCTTCATTCTGCCCGCGGCGCGCGCCAGGCAGATGTTCTGCAGCGCTACGCCCACCACCATCATCACGATGAAAATGACCGTACCGGAATAGACAGGAGGAACGGGCGGCGCACCAAGCAGGTCCGAGCCGGCCAGCATCCCGCCCATCACGAGCGGCAGAGGAAAGACGCACAGCAGCGTCTTTTTCTTTTTGGCGCGGGTAAACATCAGAAGCAATCCGAGGCCGCTCAGCATAAAGCCGATTGCCTCGACCGGGAAGAACATGGCGTAAAGACGTTCAAAATCACAAATACCAGCCGCGTACAGAAGCTTATGGACCGCCTTCAGAAATCCGGCCGCAAATACATCGACCGAGCCGGCCGCAAAAAGGGTAAAGGCGGCGGGGCTCATTTTGCTGTACAGGTCCTTGAGAAGAATGATCGCGGCGATCCCGAAGAAAATAACCGGGATGAAATCAACAATAGCCATCGGAATAGAATACATAATATGCCTCCTCGATTTGAAAAAAAGGAATGGAAATCCTTGAGAGGGGTTTCCATTCCTCAAATCCTTATTTCGTCTTCTTGTTCAGGTGATAGACCGGAAGGAAGGGCAGAATGATGGGGGTCTTGTCCGCGTAGGCGTTGTACTCGGGGTCATCGCCGTAGCGCTTCATCTGACGTCCCTCCAGACGCTGGGCGCCGTTGAACATGATGTAAACGATCATGATATAGGCGACGATCGCGAAAATCCACTGGAACCAGCCCTTGAAGGCGGTCAGACCGGAAACAAAAACGCCGGTCCATACCGTAATCTCACCCCAGTAGTTCGGGCAGCGGCACAGCTTGTAAAGGCCCTTCATGGCGACCATGTCGGGGCGCTCCTTCTTCTGGGCGGACTTCTGCGCATCGGCCGCGCCCTCGATGATAAGGCCGATCACGGAGATGGCCAGACCGATCAGGGGCACGATGAAATCCTTCGCGCCGTTGATGTAGCGGAAGTACATGGGGGAATCCATCATGACGTACTCTACGGACGTAAGAAGCCACATCACGAAAATAACGGGGAAGGGCATGGGCTTTTCACCTTCCTTGGTGGCCTCTGCCAGCACCTTGCGGTAGGAGGCGTTCTTGATTTCACGAATGATGAGGAAGCCGGACAGACGGATGCCGTAGGCCAGGAAAAAGGCGGCCTGCAGGGCGCAGAGCCAGACGACACCGCTCGCCCAGCCCTTCACGAGGGCCATGACGAAGATACCGATGCCGATACCGGCTACCGCGATGCCGTAGCCGACGGACAGGAAGTACACAAACTTCTTAAAGCCGCAGGTCGTGCAGACCAGGGCGATGATGTACATGATGAGAAGACCCATCCAGAAAAATTCGGGCATAGTTTACCTCCTTGTTTTTCTTGCGCGGAATGGTTAAGCCTTGGGCGCGAAGCTCTTCTTGATGTATTCGGCGAAGCTGGCTTCACCGGTCTCGTCCTTGCCGACGAGGTCATGAGACAGGGTCCACTTGGAGAAGAGGATGATGTCGTGCTTGCCGGCCTTCTTGATCTTGGGCAGATTGGCCAGCACGCTGAACAGCCAGCTGGGCGCGTACTTGATCTTGGTTTCCTTGCCGGCCGCGTCAAAGCACAGCTTGGCCATCTCTTCATAGGTATAGGTTTCCTTGCCGCCTACCTCGTAGAGGGCGTTGGTGTCCTGCATGTGGTCAACGATGAAGGCCGCGAAATCGGGGCAGTCAACGACGTTGGCCTTGACGGTGCCGTAACCCTTCAGCAGCTGCATTTCGCCCTTTTCAACGTAGGGACGGAATACCTTGACGATATCGTAGAAGTAGCCGGTGGGACGGTAGATGACATAGTCCATGCCGCCCTTCTTCAGCTCGTCCTCAACCAGCTTCTTGGCATGAAGCATGGGAACGGTCTCGGCACCGGGCTCGTCGCAGGCGATGACGGAGATGTAGTTGAACTTCTTGACGCCGGCGGCCTTGGCCTCGTTGTAGAGGTTCATGTTGCCCTGATAGTCGATGTCGTAAGAGGTGAAGCGGGTGGAGGCGCCGGTCAGACCCATGGTGGTGATGACGACGTCAACGCCATCGCAGATGCCCCTCAGGGTCTCAGGGCTGGTGGCGTCGATGGATTTGAAGCTGTAGGTGCCGTCAAGGCCTTCTACTTCTCTTTCTTTCAGGTCAGCGGCGATGACCTCAACGCCTTCCTTCTTGACGAGCGCCTTCAGGATTTCAGCGCCCAGGTTGCCGAAAGCACCGGCCAGTAAAACTTTCATTTTGATTTCTCCTTTGTTTCTTGGTATGAGAATGGGGCGGCCCTGAGGCCGGCTCCTTATTTATTCTTTTCTTTGGAGCGCTTGTCCTGGATAATCTTCATCTCTTTTTCGGTGATGAGGGTGACACCGTTCTGGCGGGCCCAGTCGACGCAGCCCTTGAGCGCGGTGGACAGGAAGACTCTGGGAACGTTCTGGATGAGCTTCAGGGCGTCATCCGTGAACTTGATGGTATCGTCGATGCGGTCGGCCGCGTAGCGGACGGAATCCAGCGTGTTGGGACGGACGGGCAGAAGCTCCGCACGCATCTTGGCGCGCTTGCAGTACCAGAAGTTCTTGCTGTCACGGTAGCCGAAATCAACGGGAACGGGCGGGAAATCGCGCTTGCCGACACCGTTGATGATGGCGTCGCGGTACTTCTTCTTCATGAGGATCTTGTCAACACGAAGGATGAAGCAGGAGCCGAATTTGCTGATGATACCGTTGAAATCGTGATAGGGAGGCTCGTAGCCGTCCAGGCAGCCGGGCTGATCGTTCTGAGCGTTGTCAAGCTCGCGCATCCAGGTGCACTCGATGACCTGGTAGGCATCGGCGACGACCATGGGGCGCTTTTCACCGGTCTCCTCTTCGATAAAAGATGTCTCCAGCTTGAAGTTGCACTTGGGCATCTTTTCAGCAGGCGTATCACCGGGCCAGGAGAGCTTGACGCATTCCTTGAAGGTCTTGGGATCGTCATTGACGAAGTTCAGGGCGCATTTTCCGGTTCTCAGAATAGCCTGAGCGGTGTTGGATGAGTTGCGGCAGTTCAGGATCATGGCATAGTAATCCTTGCCGGCTACATAGTAGGGAGCAACCAGCGAATAGGGGCCGCAAGAGGTGGAGCCGTCCTCCTGAAGCGTGGAGATGACGACGGTCGGCATCGGGAAAAACAGGGAAGTCTGGTAGAAATTATCTACGATACGCAGGTTTTCAAAGCTGCTCATGGTAATTAATCCTCCTATTTCGTTACGGGCACGGTTTTCAGCTCAAAAAGCCGATTTATGGTTTTATTGTATGCTTTTTAACCATGCTTGTCAATCACGAAACAAAACATTTTCGCTATTATTTATATATTTTAGCAGGAGGATATAAAAATCCCGCCGACGGAAAACCGGTCGACGGGATGGTCTTTTGTGCGGGAAAGCAGCTCTTATTTGAGCGGCTCGTTGCGATACCAAAGACCGAAGGCATTGGTGGTAACTTCGTACTTTTCGGCAGCTTCCTGATAGTACTTGGCATAATCCTCGTTGCGGAGAGCGTTCTCGGCCGTAATCTGCCAGTAAGGAACATTTTCGCCGACATAGTAGATGATATGATAACCGTATTCGGTCTCGACAATACCGGTATCGCCGGGCTTACGGGTCTCATCGAAGATCCAGTCATTGAAAGCGGAAACCATCTGGTTCTTGTAAACCTTGGTGTACAGACCGCCTTCGGGAGAGTCATCACTGTATTCGTCTGCCATGGCGGCAAAGCTTTCTTCGGAGGGGTTGCTCTTAAACTTGTTCAGAAGATCGGCGGCTTTAGCCTTGAGAGCAGCCTTGGCGGCGGCATCGGCCGAGGAGTCGAACTGGAACAGAATGTGACGGACATCAACGGTGCTGTAGCTGTCACGGTAAGAGGGCTGGACCATGTAAACG
>JAZRWR010000010.1:0-3472 GCA_045599825.1 Bianqueaceae bacterium
CCGGAGGCTGCGGTATCAAGGGCGCGTTCGTGCTGATGATATTATGGGCTGTGACGCGCCCATGCTGATGATATCGGCCGTTATAGGAAGGACTGAAAGGAGGATATGAATGAAGCTTTATATCAAACAGAAGGTGTTTACCTGGGGGGACCGTTTTACGGTCTGCGATGAGCTCCAGAATGTAATTTATACTGTCGAGGGCGAGGTCTTCACCCTCGGCAAGAAGCTGCACGTGAAGGATGCCTTCGGCGAAGAGGTCGCCTTCATTCATCAGAAGCTGTGGCGTTTCATGCCCCTTTTTACGGTAGAGATCAGCGGGCGGGAGCCTATGGAGGTCGAAAAAGAGTTTAGCCTTTTCCATCCCCGCTACCGGATCGACGGCCTGGGCTGGACGGTCGAGGGCAATTTTGCCGCGCATGATTTCACTATCAGCAGCGCCTTCAGCGAGGTGGCGGTCATTTCCAGAAAATGGTTCACCTGGGGCGATACCTATGAGATTTCCGTTTCGTCCCCGGATGACGAGCTGCCGGCGCTGTGTACTCTGCTGGTGATCGACGCCGTGATGGCGCAGCAGAGTTCTTCGGCGGGCGACTGAGCAGGAGGGGACGCTTATGACCGATGTGGTCGCGGCCCTGATTTTGCGAGGGGACCGTTTTCTGATCTGCAGACGTCCGCCGCATAAGGCGCGCGGGCTTCTGTGGGAATATGTCGGCGGCAAAGTGGAGCCGGGCGAAAGCAGGGAAGAGGCTCTGGTCCGCGAGTGCCGGGAGGAGCTGGGCGTTACGGTAGCGGTCGGGAAGGTTTTTCACGAGCTGGTGTACGAGTACAGTGACTTGACGATCCGGCTGACGCTTTTTGAGGCGGAGATTGCGGAGGGAGAGCCGAGGCTGCTCGAGCATGTCGAGATGAAATGGATCCTCCCGCAGGAGATGGAGCTTTACGATTTCTGTCCCGCCGATTACGAAATCAACGAAGCCATTCGAGCCCGTTTTGCGGGGTCGCCCGAGGAGAAGAGCCTTGAAAAATGAAGGGAAAAATGCGGCGGTGAATGCCGCGGCCGTTACTACCAACGTGATGCGGCAGCTGGAGCGTTTCGGCATCGCCTACAAAAGTTACTTTTATGAGGTGCCGGCTGAGGTGCCGTCCGGCGCGGAGGTCGCCCGTATGCTGGGGCTCGATCCGGACCGGGTCTTTAAGACGCTGGTGACGCTGGGTCATTCCGGCGAGCACTATGTATTTATGATTCCCGTGGAGGCTGAGCTTGACCTGAAGAAGGCGGCCGCTGCGGTCAAGGAAAAGAACATCGAAATGCTGAAAATGAAGGAGCTGCTGCCTCTTACGGGCTACATTCACGGCGGCTGCTCCCCGATAGGCATGAAAAAACGCTTTACTACCGCCGTGGATGAAACGGCGATGCTTTTTGATACGATCGTTTTCAGCGCGGGCCGTGTCGGCGCGCAGGTCGAGCTGGCGCCCGAGGAGCTGAGCCGGGTCATCGGGTTTCACTACGCGGATCTTACGGTCAGCTGATTGAGCGGAAAGGAAAAGAATGATGCAGATTCGTGAAGACGCCGAGGCAATCTGGCGGGCGGCTCTATTTGCGGCTCAGCCGGATACGGCGGTCAAAAAGGCGCTGGCAGAGGCTGAGTTTGCGGATGGCCGCGTGATTCTGGTGGCGGCGGGCAAGGCTGCCTGGCAAATGGCTGAGGCTGCGCAGGAAACGCTCGGGGACCGCATTGACGCGGGCATTGTCATCACCAAATATCACCACGCGAAGGGCCCCATCGGAAAGCTTTTGATCCGCGAGGCCGGTCATCCCGTGCCGGACGGAAACTCTTACCGGGCCACCGAGGAGGCCATCGGTCTGGTATCCGGGCTGAAGGAAGCCGATACCGTGCTCTTTCTTTTATCGGGCGGCGGATCGGCGCTTTTTGAAAAGCCGCTCATCCCCGCGGAGGACCTGGAGCGTGTCACGAACGAGCTTTTGGCCTGCGGGGCTGCGATTACCGAAATCAACACGGTCCGCAAACGTTTTTCAGGCGTGAAGGGCGGCCGTTTCGCCGAGCTCTGCCGTCCGGCATCCGTTTTTTCTATCGTGCTGTCCGACATTCTGGGCGATCCGCTGGATATGATCGCGTCGGGCCCGGCCTATCCGGACTCGTCCACCTGCGCGGAGGCCCTTGCGATCGCCGACAAGTACCGTCTCAGTCTGAGTGAGGAAATGCGAGCGCTTCTTAAGCAGGAGACACCCAAGACGCTGGAGCGCGTGACGACCAAGGTCACCGGCAGCGTGAGAGAGCTGTGCAAGGCGGCGGAGCAGACCGCGCGCGAGCTCGGCTACGAGCCTATGGTGCTGACGTCCTCGCTTTCCTGCACCGCGCGCGACGCAGGTGTCTTTCTCAGCAACCTTCTCCAGCATTACCGGACGAGCGAGCGCTCTCTGGCCTTCATCGCCGGCGGCGAAACGGTCGTGCAGCTGACGGGCACGGGCCTTGGCGGCCGCAATCAGGAGCTGGCATTGGCCGCAGCACCCGGCATCGCCGGAATCAAGGGTGCATGCGTGTTCTCCCTCGGCTCGGACGGAACGGACGGCCCGACGGATGCGGCGGGCGGCATTGTTTTTTCGGATACCGAGGCGCGCCTGCGGGCGGAGGGGCTTGATACCTACCGCGTGCTCGCGGACAATGACTCTTACCATGCGCTGGCTCGTGTGGACGGTCTGATCATGACCGGCCCGACCGGCACGAATGTGAATGACCTTTCGGTCGCCTTATTGAAACGCTGAGAACGGACTTTATGGGAAAAATGGAATTCAGATACGCTGCAGAAAAAGATATTCCGCTGATTTTGCAATTCATCAGAGAATTAGCGGAGTATGAAAAGATGCTGGACGAAGTGATCGCAACAGAGGCGCTTTTGAAGGAATGGATTTTTGAGAAGAAGAAAGCAGAGGTCATTTTTGTCCTGGAAGACTGCCGAGAAGTCGGTTTTGCTTTGTTCTTTCATAACTTTTCCACGTTTCTCGGCAGAGCAGGCATTTATTTGGAAGATTTGTATGTCAAACCGGACTATCGCGGAAAGGGATACGGAAAGGGCATTCTGAAGGAATTGGCCCGAATCGCCGTTGAACGCGGATGCGGCAGACTCGAGTGGTGGTGTCTGGACTGGAACAAGCCGAGTATAGATTTTTATCTGTCGCTGGGGGCAGAGCCCATGAAGGATTGGACGGTCTACCGTATTACGGGAGATACATTGCGAAAACTGTCGGAATGACACATCCCGCTTTGTCGGGCTTAAAAAAACCGCTGAAAAGGCGGAGTGCTCTAAAGGACAGATTGATTTTCTCATTTCATATAAACAGAGGCCTTGCGCCGGCAAACAAATGCCGGCGCAATGCCTTCATTAGTTGAAATGAGAAAATTTAGGGTAAGAACCTTAAAAACGTTGCTGAGATGGACGGCAAGGAAGGGAT
>JAZRWR010000011.1:0-21018 GCA_045599825.1 Bianqueaceae bacterium
GATGAATACATCGACTATTACAATAATCGAAGGATTCAGTCCAAAACGAAATGGATGCCTCCTGTAAAATACAGAGAAGCATCCATTGGATGTAGTTATTAAGTTGTTACGACATGTGTCCAGAAAACTGGGTACATATCACCCCGGGGGATTCTTTAGTTTAATATCAGGATTTCTTGTAGTACAGCCAGGCGATCAGGATGGCCAGGCCGCCGCTCGGGATGATCATGAAGCTGACGGAACCCATCAGGCTGGGCACAAGGATGAAGAGGAGCGTCATCAGCATCAGCGGGAGGGCGGCGATCTTCATGCTGCCGCGGTAGTATTTCATCGCCATCGCACCGAAGAGCGCGGGCACGACGTTTTCGAAGGCCGGCTGCAGCGCTTCATTCTGCAGGATCGGCTGCAGCGGGATCAGGAGAAGCACGCCCACCGCCAGGACCAGAATCGTCACCAAGGAGCTGGTCGCGATGGACAGAGTCGAAATGATTTCGTTTTCCGGCGTGCCGCTCTTCGCGCCGACGATATCGCGCGCGTTGATGGCGCAGGGGATTTTCATATTGATCAGGTTGCCGGTGATGAAGGCCAGATAGCTGCCGCCGCTTCCCAGCATGGGCACGTAGATAAGATACTCGGCGATACAGCTGACGAGGTAGACCAGGCCGATGGCCAGGAAGCCTTTGATGAAGGCGCCCATATCGGGCAGCTCACCGAAGTACAGGCCGATGACGAAGGGCGCTCCCAGGAACAGAATGAGCGAAATCAGGGTAGCCAGGCGGCCGAAGAAGTGCGTGCGGGCATCGTAGCGTTCAAAAAACAGATTTTTTTCTTCGTTAGTCAAAAAGATCACCTCCTCACATCAGCTTGGCCAGGAATACTGCGGCGGCCATCGCGAAAATCATGCTGCCGGCGATGCTGAAGGAATCCACCCAGGCAGCCTTTTTCTTATCCTTGATCAGCATGAAGATGCCCATGGCCAGGGCGCCGCAGGCAGCAACGGCCAGCGGCAGCCAGTTGCCGCTTTCGGTAAGGGTGCCGATGTAGCTGCCGATATAGGCAGACACGAGGCCGATGAACATGGCGGTCATGGCCTGATCGGCGAAGCCGGAAAAGCTCTTCTTTTGGGGCGCAGGAGCGGCTTCGGAGGCGGCTTCCGCCGCAGGCGCGGCTTCCTGAGGCTCCTTTGCCTTCAGCTTGGCCGTGTATTTTTTATTGAAGAACAAGGCCATCACCATGCTCCAGATGATGCAGAAGCTCATCAGAAGCGCGATGGTAACGAAGGCCTTGATGGTCATCTGCGAAGCGGCCAGGGTGATGCCCAGCTGCTCAGCAGCGGCCTCGGCCACCTGCGTTTCATAATGCAGAGCGCCGATGACGGAAAGTCTGAGCCAGGGCAGCGGAATGCCGAGGCTGCCGGAGAGAGCGATCACGCCGAGCAGGATTCCGACGCTCGGAAGAACGGCAAAGGTAGCGCTGGCGGTGATAGTCTGGCGCAGTTTGTGCGGATCCATACCGACGGAAAGCCCGGCCTTGTAGGCGCGGATCATGAAAAAGACGCAGACAAGCGCGACAAACAGCACGATCCCGCCGCATACCAGATACAGAAAAGGACTGTTCAACTGATTGAGTACTGACATACACTGTCTCCTTTCAAAAAGAGATAATAGACAATTTTAGACGCATTAATGCATTAAGTCAAGAAAAATCTCGCCTTTTCCAGCTCTCTGTGCTACAATAAATCAACTCTTTGCAAGCTTTCTAAGAATGGTTCTAAAACCCCAAAGCCTATTCCAAATTACCCATAAGAAATGGTGAATTTTCTAATCATTCTACCGGCTCTGAAACTTTTTGTATCACGATTTGTATCACGGCAGTATTCCTCTTGTAAAAAAGCAGAACATTGACCTGAGGGATATTCAACTTGCCGCTTGCTCCGATACAAGGGCAAACGACAACGAAGTAAATAAAAAACGAGGCGTTCATTTTTTCGTAGATGATTTTCGTTTCGAGAGCATCAATAACAATCCGGAACGCTCGCTTGACAAGTATTCTCAATATGCGTTTCTCATAACCCCGGACTATTCGTTGTATGCTGACATGCCGTTATGGAAGCAAATCGAAAGCGTCGCAAAAAACCGATGGGTCGGCGCATATTGGCAGAGTAAAGGACTTAATGTCATTCCTACGATTGCGTGGAGCTCGCCCAGAAGCTATGAATTCTGCCTTGACGGCGCAGAGCAAAACGGAACCGTCGCCGTCGGAATGGTGAGCTGCAAGAGAAACATGTCCGGATTTATGCGTGGATATAACGCTATGATCAACGGAAATCCGGCAACATTCATTGACCTTCTCCCTCAAACCTTTTCCCATGAATCCCACTTGATAGTTTCAATACGGAGGTAATGATATGAGCAAGCGGACACTTCATCAAAAGCTCGCCCAGCGCGAGGTTCATGAGCCGCCAACCTTCCTCTACCGGCTTCTCATGCTGGTCATCAGAATCATGAATAAGGACCTGAAAACCTCCTTCAGCTTCAAATGTCAGCCATCTGAGGCGGAAGGCCCCATCGTCCTGATTTCCAACCATGCGTCCCGCAATGACTTTGTGTTCACCGCCCCGGCGGTCTACCCTAAAAAGCTCAATTACGTGGTCGGCTATAATGAATTCCTCACTTTCCCGAACGGCCTGCTGCTTCGCGTGATGCAGGTCATCCCGAAAAAGAACTTCGTCCCGGATGTCAGCACGGTCCGCCAGATCTACAAGGTCATCCGCGGCGGCGGAAACATCTGCATCATGCCTGAGGGCATGAGCTCCATCACCGGCATGGCGCAGCCCGTCATCCCCGGCGGGGCCAAGCTGCTGAAGAAGCTGGGGGTTCCGGTCTACTACACCAAAATTTCAGGCGGCTATCTGACCTACACCAAGCACTGCCTGGATGAGCGCCGCGGCCGCTGCGAGGTCACCGTCGACCGCATGTTCACCGCCGATGAGCTCAAGGTCCTGAGCGAGGCCGAAATCGAGGACCGCATGAACTGCCTGCTGGCCCATGATGACTACATCTGGAACCGCGAGGCCAAGGTCCGCTTCAACGGCAAGGGGCGGATGGCCAAGCAGCTGGGGACTCTCCTCTACCGCTGTCCGCGCTGCAGCGCCCTCTACCGGATGAAGGAAGAGGGGAATATCCTGACCTGCACCGCCTGTGGCAATCAGGTGCAGCTCGATGAAACCTACCGCCTGAGCCCCGTTTCCGAGGCCGACAGCTGCCCCGAGCTCGTCACCGACTGGACCAATTGGGAGCGCTAGGAGGCTGCGCGCGAGGTACGCGAGCCCGGCTTCAGTCACTCCGGCCACGTCAGGGTCGGCGTCCTGCCCGACCATCGTCTGCTGCTTCGCGGCACCTCACTTATCCGCGGCGAAGGCGATCTCTGCCTGAACGAGAACGGTCTGCATTTCGACGGCATCCTCCGCGGCAAGCCCTTCCGCTTCGATATCAGCCCCGAAAATCTCCCGACCTACGGCATGTGCACGGATATCTCGCGCTTTTATACCTTTGTGGACGGCAATTTCACCGAATTTTACCCGGACGCAGGCGATGTCCTCCACTGGGATCACCTGACGGAGGAGCTGCACCGGGCCCAGGGCGGAAAGTGGCAGAACACGCCCTACCGCCATTACAATTAATTGACGCTTTATTTGCCTTTTTTACGGGTGTTTTCTCTTCGACGAGGAAATACCCGTTTTTTGTGCCGGGAGCCCGATTTGCCCCCTTTTTACGCGTTTTTGAGGCACATTTCGTTCCGACCCTCTGTGACACCGGGACACGACGGCTTGATTGCACAAAAAAAAAGCCTTTCGACATGCGAAAGGCTTTTTTCTCACGTTGATCTGAATATTACAGGCCCTTAAGGATGCAGCCAAGCAGCAGCAGGATAGCGCTGGCAGAGGTGCAGTAAGGAAGAATCAGAGCAAGAATCTTGCCGACTACGGGGATGCCGCCCAGCAGACCGGTGAAGAAGCTGGCGCAAAGACCAAGGATAAGCAGGATCAGAGCGATGATCCAGGTAACTTTTTTGGGAGCGTTCATGAAATAATCCTCCATAAAAATAAGATGTCAAGTATTTCTACTTAGTGCTTACTATATCACGGATTCTCTTTTTTGTCAATTCTTCCGTATTGCTTTGTCAAAGCGAATATCTGCTCGGCAAGCTCGCTTGTGCACTCGTTTTCGTCCAGACGCCACTGCCAGTTGAAGCCGAGGGTTCCGGGCGTGTTGGTGCGGGACTCCGCGCCGAGATTCAGATAGTCCTGCATCTGAGCCACAAACAGCTTTGCCACCGAGGCCATACCGCCGCGGATCAGCATCCGGCTGACGGGCTCGCGGCGCGACACGCCGAAATAGTTCCGCGCATAGCGAAGCACCTTCGGATCGGCCTCCTCCTGCCATTCGGCCGCAGGCGCATTATCGTGCGTGCCTACATAGCAGATGCAGTTGGAAGTATAATTATGCGGCTGATAGTCGCCGTCCGCAAGACCGTCAAAGGCAAACTCCAGCACCTTCATGCCGGGCAGTCCTGAGGCGGCAAGCAGCTCACCGACATCCGGCGAAAGATCCCCAAGATCCTCCGCAATAAAGTCCATCCCGTGAAACCAGCTCGTCAGCGTGCCGACCAGCTCCATCCCCGGGCCTTTGACCCAGCGGCCGTGCTTTGCGGTCGTTTCGCCGTAGGGCACCGCCCAGTAGGATGAGAAGCCGCGGAAGTGGTCGATCCGGAGAACATCGTAGAGGCGTTCGGCTCCGCCGATGCGGCGGATCCACCAGTTGAAGCCGTCCGCCTTCATGCGCTCGTAATCGTAAAGCGGATTGCCCCACAGCTGACCGTCCTCACTGAAATAATCCGGCGGAACGCCGGCGACCTCAATGGGCAGATTGCGCTCATCCAGGCGGAAATACTCCGGCGAGCTCCAGACATCGGCTGAGTCAAAGGCCACATAAATCGGAATGTCTCCGATGATGCCGATGCCCTTTCCGTGCGCGTAGCCGCGCAGCGCCTTCCATTGGCGGAAGAAGAGAAACTGCACGAATTCATAGAAGCGGATCTCCTCTGCCAGCCTCTCGCTGAAGGCTGCGACTGCCTCGGGACGGTGGAAGCGGAGCGCTTCATCTTCCCATTCGGTCCAGGCCTTACCGCCGTAGTAATCCTTGCAGGCCATAAAAAGCGCGTAGTCCGTCAGCCAGTCCGCGTTCTCGCGGATGAAGGCCTCGGCCGCCTCGCGAAGCTCCGACTTCTGCCAGCCGCGCGCGCAAGCCTTACGGAGCAGCGGAAAACGCTTGTAATACTGGGCCTCGTAATCGACGTAGCGGGAAGGCAGCGCCCGCAGTTCCCCAAGCTCCTCCTCAAAAAGCAGACCCTCCTCCTTCAGCAGGTCCGGATCGACAAAATAAGGATTGCCCGCAAAGGTCGAAAAGCTCTGATAAGGCGAATCTCCGTAACCGGTCGGCCCGACCGGAAGAATCTGCCAATAACTCTGACCTGCCGCGGACAGAAAATCCACGAAACGGTAGGCCGCCTCGCCGAAGCTGCCGATTCCGTACGGGGACGGCAGCGCCGCCACCGGCAGCAAAATGCCCGCCGAACGTTTAATACTCATAATTCACCCTTTCCGAAGCAAGCTGCATGGCTTCGATGAAAAAAGCGGGGCCTGGCCAGCCCCGCCTTTTAACATTTGGATTAGTCCTCAGCTACTTCAACAACCTGACGCTTGTTGTAGGTACCGCACTGCTTGCAGATTCTGTGAGGCATTACATATGCACCACACTTTTCGCACTTAGCAAGACCAGGCTGAGACAGCTTGTACTGAGCCTTTCTCTTAGCACCGGCAGCCTTGGAAATTCTGTTTTTCGGTCCGATAGCACCCATCGTGTTCACACCTCCTATGATAATAGATGGATTCAAACGGCTTACTCAAAGGATAAGCCTTTTAAAGCATCCCAGCGCGGGTCAGTATCCTTCGTTACGCAGGAACATGAGCCTTTGTTAAGGTTCTGGCCGCACACGGGACACAAGCCTTTGCAATCCTCTTTGCACAGCACCTTCATGGGAATGCTTAATTTGATTTCATAAAGAATGACGTCTTCCAGGTCTACGCGTTCGTTCTCGATCGGCTCCGCATCGACCTCTTCCAGAGTCAATTCCTCGGAAGAAGCAGAAGGGCTGCTTTCGGGATCCTTCGCGAAGCGCTGAGAAATTTCAACGCGGAAGGGGACTTCCACAGGCTCATTGCAGCGTGCGCAGTTCATAAGCGCTTTGGTATCTGCTGTTCCGTCAAAACGCAGCACCCCGCCGCCGATAGCCGTGATTTCTCCCGATACCGTGATGGGCTCAAGCAGCGGAATTTCTTCCCCGCTTTGCGCGAGATACGGTATCTCAAGCGTTTCCTGAACCGGTATTGCACCGGCCGGGTTACACAAAAGACTTCTTACATTGTAAGCTTCCATTTGTGCACCCCCTTAAAAACATCACTCAAAGCAGTATACCGAATTTGACCTGCTTTGTCAAGTAATTTTTTTACGCCTGCGCGCTGACCAGAGCCAGCGTATCCTTGGCGATCATCAGCTCTTCGTTGGTGGGGATAACCAGCAGCTGAACCTTCGCGCCCTCAGCCGAGATGTTGACCTCTTCACCGTTGCGCTTTGCGTAATCGTTGAGCTCCTCATTGATCTTGACACCGAGGAATTCCAGCTTTTCAGCTACGCGCTGACGGTACTGGGGATTGTTCTCGCCGATGCCGCCGGTAAAGATGACGGCATCCACGCCGCCCATGGCCGCTGCGTAGCCGCCGATGAACTTGGTCAACTGATGGCAGAGCATGGACTCAACCAGCTGATAGCGCTCGTTGCCCGCCTTGGCGCCGGCTTCGATATCACGGTTGTCGGAGGTAACGCCGCCGGTCAGACCCAGGATACCGCTCTTCTTGTTGAGGATGGTGTCCATTTCGTCGGCGGTGAGGCCTTCCTTCTTCATGATCAGGGGAACGATGGCGGGATCGATGTTGCCGCAGCGGGTACCCATCAGGATGCCCTCAAGAGGCGTAACACCCATGGTGGTATCGTAGCACTTGCCGCCCCAGACGGCCGCGATCGAGGAACCGTTGCCCAGATGGCAGGTGACCAGCTTCAGCTCTTCTGGCTTCTTGCCGAGCAGCTCAGCCGCGCGCATGGAAACGTAGCGGTGAGAGGTTCCGTGGAAGCCGTAGCGGCGGATGCCGTATTTCTCATAATACTCATAAGGCAGCGCATACATATAGGCGTAGTCGGGCATAGTCTGATGGAAGCCGGTATCAAAAACGGCTACCTGAGGCACGCCGGGCATGACCTCTTCGCAGGCCAGAATACCGGTCAGGTTAGCCGGATTGTGAAGGGGACCGAGGTCGAAGCACTCGCGGATGGCTTCCTTAACGGTATCGCCCACGATGACGGAGCCGCAGAACTTTTCGCCGCCGTGCAGGACGCGATGGCCGACAGCGCCGATTTCGGACAGGGAGCCAATAACGCCCAGCTCGGGGTCAACCAGGGTCTTCACGACCAGCGAGATGGCCTCGGCATGGTTCTTCATGTCGATCTGGGTCTTATAGGTCTCCTTGCCTTCCGCCTGATGCTTGAAGTTGCCGCCGGCGATACCGATGCGGTCGCACAGGCCCTTCGCCAGGAGCTTTTCGTTTTCCATATCGATGAGCTGATACTTAACGGAAGAGGAACCGGCATTGATAACGAGGATTTTCATCTTTTTGTCTTTCCTTTCAGCTTATTTGTTCTGAGCCTGAACGGCGGTGATGGCGATGACGCCGACGATATCCGCCGCGCTGCAGCCGCGGGACAGATCGTTGATAGGAGCCGCGATGCCCTGGGTGATGGGACCGTAGGCTTCGGCCTTGGCCAGACGCTGCACCAGCTTATAGCCGATGTTGCCGGCATCCAGGTCGGGGAAGATCAGGACGTTGGCCTTGCCGGCAACGGAAGAACCGGGAGCCTTGGAGGCGCCGACAGAGGGAACGATAGCCGCATCCAGCTGCAGCTCGCCGTCCAGCTTAAGCTCGGGACGGGCTTCCTTGGCGATTGCGACCGCCGCGGTCACCTTGTCGATATCCGCGTGCTTGGCAGAGCCCTTGGAGGAATGGGACAGAAGAGCCACAACGGGCTCCTTCTCTGCCAGCATGGCGAAGGAATCCGCACTGGAGGAAGCGATGGCAGCCAGCTCCTCGGGATTGGGATTCTGAACCAGACCGCAGTCGCCGAAAACGAAAACGCCGTCAGCGCCGAACTCACAGTCCGGAACGACCATGACGAAGAAGGCGGAAACCAGCTTGGTGCCGGGCGCGGTCTTGATAATCTGCAGAGAGGGCTTCAGAGTGTTGGCGGTGGAATGGCAGGCGCCGGAGACAACGCCGTCCGCGTCGCCCATCTTTACCATCATGCAGGCGTAGTACATATATTCATGCAGCAGAAGATCGGTAGCCATTTCAACGGTCATACCCTTGGCCTGACGAAGCTCAACCAGCTTGTCGATATAGGCCTGCGTCTTTTCGTTGGTAGCGGGATCAACGATGACGGCGCCGGTGATATCCAGACCTTCACTGTTCTTCGCGACTTCCTCGGGAGAGCCGATGATGACCAGATTGGCAATGCCCTCCTTCAGGACCTGGGCCGCGGCCTCAAAGGTACGGCGATCCATAGACTCAGGCAGAACGATGGTTTTTTTCTCCTGCTTAGCTCTTTCAATAACACGATCCAAGAATGCACTCATGGAATAGAAACTCCTTTCAAAATATCCGTTATCCAACTGGAAATTATAGTGCAATCGCGGGACGGATGCAAGTGTTTTGTTGAAAAAGCACGGAAAAGAGCTTATACTGAAGAAAATGTGCATTCAAGGGAGGACGAAATGAAAGAGGAACTGTACACGATCCCCGTAATGGACGGCTTCGCCGAAAACTGTGAGTGCGCTTTCTGCGCGATGCGGCGCTCCGTCGATGAGAAAAGCATCGGCTTTATCCTGAGCCCCGCCTACATGGAAAACGAGGTCCGCGACCGCACGAACGCAGAGGGCTTCTGCCGGGCGCATGCCGCCCGTCTGGCCGCCTCCAAAAATGTGCTGGGCGTGTCCTTGATGATGCAGTCCCACCTGGCGTCGCGGCAAAAGGAGCTTTCCGCGCTCCTCGACAAGCTGGGGAACGAGCGCAGTGCGCGCAGGTCCTCCGAGTCCCTCGCCGCCTTCCGGGCCTCGCTTGACGGCTGCTATCTGTGCAGCCGCACGCGCGACACCATGGAGCGCTATATAGAGGCCTTCTTCTATCTCTGGAAAAAGGAGTCCGGCTTCCGCGATACCGTACTCAGCAGCAAGGGCTTTTGCCTGGAGCACTTTCTCGAGCTGTATCAGGCCGCTGACAAGCATCTCCTCCTCGGCAAGGCCGATGAATTCCGCAAGACCCTGCGCGAGCTGGAGGAAAAGAACCTGGACCGCGTACAGGGCGATCTGGACTGGTTCATCAAAAAGTTTGACTACCGCTATGCGGACGAGCCCTGGAAGGACAGCCGTGACGCCCTCCCCCGCACGCTGACGAAGGTCAACGGACAGTTTCTTTCATAAATCGAATATCGCGCACAAAAAAGCCGGCATCCGAAAGCGCTGTGTCCGAATGGACACCCGCCGTAAGGATGCCGGCTGTTTGATTTCTTTATTACGGTACGTCCGGAATCTCGCCGTTCATGACCTGATTGATGTACTTCTTGGCGGCGGCTACCTGCGTCGGATTCTGACGCATAACGTAGAGGTCCAGCGTGGGATAGGTGAAGGTATAATCCAGCGCACCGCTGCCGCTCACGCTGTAGGAATAGATCTTCCAGCGGGCCATGTCGGTCAGCTGCATCTTGACCAGACCGGAAATTTCATCCGGAGACAGGTCGTATAGAACATTGTTGCCGACGACATCCAAAAGAGAGCTGTACTTGGTCAGGATCTCGGGAGAGGTGACCTTATCCATGGCCGCGCGGATGACGGCCACCTGGTTGCGGCCGCGCTGACGGTCGCCGCCCAGATCGTAATCGAAGGCGTGACGCTCGCGGACGAAGGCCAAAGCCTCCTCGCCCTCCAGATGGTTGATGCCGGCCACAAAATGGTAGGAGGTATTGGTCCGGTCGGGATCCTTGATGGTATCGAATTCGATTTCGGAATAGACATCCAGACCGCCCAGGGCATCGACGGCCTGCATAAAGCCTTCGAAGCCGATCTTGATGTAGTGGTTGACCTTGACGTCATAGAGGTAGCCAAGCGTTTCCATGCTGCGGTTGATGCCGTAGACGCCGGCGTGCGTCAGCTTGTCGTAGACGTAGGGATGCGTTTCGGTCGCGCTGACCCAGGGAAGACGGACGTAGTAGTCACGGGGCGTGGATACCAGCAGGACGACCTTGGTGACGGGGTTGACGACGGCCAGGATGTTGACATCGGAAAGGGTCGCCAGCTTCAGGGTGCCGCGGTAGTCGGAGCCGCTCAGGTAAATGACGAAGGGCTCGGTGGGCACGATGATGTCCTCGGAGATGAGCTCGCCGTAATCCGTCTTGGATTCCTCCTTGCTCTCCTCACCCTGCTTGCTCTCCTCGTCGGGCTTGCTGTCCTCTTTTTGGGGCAGGTCCTTGGAGGTGAATTCGAAGGATTTCAGAATGCGGGTATCCAGGCTGAAGGTTTCGAACTGCTCGCTGATCATTTCACGGAAGCTTTCCGGGAAAAGCAGGACATCGATTTCCCCCGTATAGAGCTCGGAAACGGCCAGGCCGACGGCGGGGATATCGATGAGCTCGGCGCCCTCAAGCTCTGCGGCGGCCTTTTTAAGCAGCAGAGCGGTATATTCTTCATCCGCGGAGGACACATAACCGACCTTTTTGCCGGAGAGGCTGTCCTCGCTCTTCAGGCCCGAGGCCTGGGTGCTGATGATGGAGAAATCGACGGCGTCCTCCTTCTGGCCGATTTCGTTGATGGTGCGGATGGTCTTCGTCAGGAAGCTGTTTCCGATCAGAAGTCCCGCGCACAGGATCAGTGAAAGGATGGCAGAGGGAATGGCCCATTTGCGGTAGCAGGCCAGGCACATGGTCAGGCACAGGAAGGCGGCCAGAACCGCCACGAGCAGATTCACATACTTATAGGGAAGCATGCCGGACTTCAGCACGACGCCGACCAGCACAGCCGAAATCACCAGCTGCGCGAGCGCCAGAATCCAGGCAATACTCTTCCTGGTCTTTCCGGTTTTTGCAGACATAAGCTTGTCCTCCTTGGAATACAATTGTTACTGAATTTTGATCTCCCGGATCAGATAGCGCGGACGCGCTTTCGTCTCCCAATATATTTTGGCGATATATTCACCGATGATGCCGATGCAGAGGATCTGCACGCCGCCGAAGAAGCAGATCAGGACGGCGAGCGTCGTCCAGCCGTCCACCGTGAAGCCGCAGAAATGACGGATCAGGGCGTACAGCAGGTAAATAAAGGCCAGCGCGGACACGGCCAAACCGACCACGGCGATGATGCGCAGCGGCTTTCCCGTGGAGGAGGTGATGCCGTCCGCGGCCAGTCCGAGCATCTTTTTCAGCGGATACTTGGACTCCCCGGCGAAGCGCTCCTTGCGCTCGTAGGTGACGGTGGCCGTCTGAAAACCGATGAGGGGCACGATGCCGCGCAGATAGAGGTTGACCTCCTTATATTCGGCGAGGGCTTCGAGCGCCCGCCTGGACATCAGGCGGAAATCGGCGTGATTGTAGACGGTTTCGACGCCCATTTTTTCCATCAGGCGGTAATAGCTCTGGGCGGTTCCGCGCTTGAAGGCCGTATCCGACGTGCGGCTGCTGCGCACGCCGTAGACGATCTCCGCGCCCTTCTCCCACTCGTCCACCATCCGGTCGATGGCGTCGACGTCATCCTGCAGATCAGCATCCAGGGAGATAACGGCGTCTGCGTAGTCCTTGGCCGTCATAAGGCCGGCCAGAAGCGCGTTCTGGTGGCCGCGGTTGCGGGAAAGGTCGATCAGCGTCACGCGCGGATTCGTTTCGAAGGAACGGGTCATAAGGGCCCAGGTGCCGTCCTTGGAGCCGTCGTTGACGAGCATCATGCGGCTGGCGGGATCAATGCGGCCGGCCGCCTCAAGCTCTTCGAGCTTTTCGCTCAGGCGTCTGACGGTTTCGGGCAGGACCTCTTCCTCGTTATAGCAGGGAACGACCAGGTATAAAATCCGGCTCATAGCTTGCCTTTCTTATCTTTTTTTGTAGAGAACGGTGCCGGGCGCGAGGGCCTCGGAAAGCTCTAAATACAGGTGCTCCTGTGCGTGCGGAGCGCTGGAAACGGCCGCGCCGTCCTCGGTATAAAGCCCTGTGACAGGACATTCATAGTCCTCGCCCTTCGGGTTCAGCACCCAGAGGCTTTCTCCGACGCTGAATTTTCCGCGCTGCTCCAGAAGCTGGCAGCCGTTTCGGAATCCCATAAGGGCCTTGCCCATAAAGTCCGCGTTTTTCACGTAATCGGCGCTTTGATAGGCCATGCTGTCGGGTCCGGGCCGCCCCAGATAAAAGCCCGTCTCAAAGCCGCGGTTGCTGACCAGTGCCAGCCGGCTGAGGTAGGAGGCTTTTTTCCGTTCATACAGAGCAGGGTCTGCGGCGAGATCATCGAGGGCCTCCCGGTAGATTTTCGTGACATTCGCCACGTAGAAGGGGGTCTTCATGCGCCCCTCGATTTTGAAGGATGTGATGCCCGCCTCCTGCATCTGCGGCAGGTACTCGATCATGCACAGGTCCTTGGAATTGAAGATAAAGCTGTGACCGTCCTCCTCGCAGACGGGCAGGTACTCGCCGGGGCGGGTCTCCTCCATCAGCGCGTAGCTCCAGCGGCAGGGATGCGTGCATTCGCCCAGGTTGCTCTCGCGGTCGGTCAGGTAGTTGGACAGGAGGCAGCGGCCGGACACGGACACGCACATGGCGCCGTGCACAAAGGCCTCAAGCTCCAGCTCAGCAGGTGTATTCGCCCGGATCTCGCTCATTTCCCGGAGCGAGATTTCGCGCGCGGCGACGATGCGGGAAATGCCCAGACTGTGCCAGAAGCGGAAGGTCGCGTAGTTGGTGGCGCCGGCCTGCGTGGAAAGGTGGATGGGCATATCCGGCACGGCTTCCCGTGCGATGGCGATCATGCCCGGGTCCGCCATGATCAGCGCGTCGGCCTTCAGCTCCGCAAGAAGCTTCAGGTACTCCTTAAGTCCTTCCAGCTGCTCGTTGTGCGCCAGGATGTTCAGGGTGATGTAGACCTTGACACCCTTTTCGTGAGCCAGCCCGATGCACTCGGCCAGCTCGTCCGGACTCAGGTTCTTTGCCTTGGCCCGTAGGCCGTAGGAGGGGCCGGCGCAGTAGATGGCGTCTGCCCCGTACAAAAGCGCCGTCAGAAAGGCCTCCGGACTGCCGGCGGGCGCTAATAGTTCTGTTTTATTCATCAGTGCGTGGAGGCGTATTCGTTGAAGGAATCCGCGTCGTTGAAGAAAACGGTCTTATCGGCGGCGGCATCGTAGAAGAAGAACAGCCACTTGTTCGAGGAGGAAGCAGGGTTCAGAACCGCGTCGATGGAGGTAAGACTGGGGTTGCAGATGGGTCCCAGAGGCTTGCGGACGTATTCGATACCGTTTTCGGGATAGATGCCGTCCTGATACAGAACGTAGGTGTTGTATTTGTAATAGGGGCAGTAGGGCCAGCTGGCCTGCTGAATCAGATCAAAGGTCAGCTCCAGTGTGGCGTGCTCTTCCATGCCCAGCGCGTACCAGACGGTAACGTCGGAGCCCCAGAACTCGTTGACCTTGTTGCGGTTCATGAAGACGCGGGCGACCTTCGGGCTGTCGACAGCATTGCCGGACTCCTTCTCGACAACAGAGGCCATGGTCAGGACCTCGTCGATGGTCATGCCCAGCGCCTGCGCCTTGGCCAGACGGTTGTTGCTCTCAAAAATAAGCTCGGTGTGGCGGAGCAGCTTCTTGACGATCTCCTCAACACCGTTCGCGGGGATGATTTCGATCGTATCCGCGCAGAGGTAGCCCTCCAGCAGATGGCGGCGCTCCTCCGGAGAGGTGATGTAATTGTAGTAGTCAAAGTCGTAATCGGTCTTTTCGCAGGCCTCGACAAAGGCTTCCTTCAGGCAGATGTCGTTATCCTGCAGGTACTGGCCGATCTGCTCGATGGTCCAGCCGGGCAGGATGGTGATCATGACACCCTCAGCCTTGCAGCCCGTCTTCAGGATCTCAACGATATCGGAGTAGCTCATGCCGCGGATGAAGGTATAGGTGCCGTACTGGAAATCCTCGGCATCGCCCAGGAACTGCGCCTTGTAGCGGAACAGCGTCGCGTTGTTGATCAGGCCCTTCTCCTCCAGAATTTCACCGATTTCCTGACCGGAGGATCCGGGCGGAATGTCGATGACGACCTTTTCACCGTTTTCATCGTAAGTCAGATAGGGGTCATTGGTAAAATAGCCGAACACAGCGTCATATACGAACAAGCCGATTGCAAGGCCCAGGAGAATGATGATTCCCCAGATGACAATATGCTTCAGATTGCGGGTAATGAAAGCAGCAATGCGTCCGAAGAGTGACTGTCTCATAACAAAATTTCCTCCTGCTTAATCCCTGATCTCCATGATAATGGGAAGGATCATAGGATTGCGTTTGATTTCGCTCCAAAGGAAAGAGCGCAGGGCTTCTTTGATTTCGGCCTTCAGTGTGGTCCAGTCCATGTTGGAGAAGGAGCCCTTGGAGGCCAGAAGCTGACGAACGGTGGAGCGGCAGTTTTCAAGCAGCTCTTCCGATTCCTTAACGTAAACAAATCCGCGGCTGACAATATCAGGGCCGGCCACGATCGAGCCGCTGGAGTGGCTGACGCCCATGACCACGATCAGGAGGCCGTCCTCGGCCAGAATCTTGCGGTCGCGCAGAACGACGTTGCCGACATCTCCGACGCCCAGACCGTCGACCAGCACGGGATCGGTATCCACAAAGCCGTTCACCTTGGCGCTTTCGCTGTTCATCTCCAGCACATTGCCGTTTTCCATGATGATGACCTGGTCAGAGGGGTGTCCCATCGCCTTGATGAGGTTGGCGTGGGCCTGCAGATGACGGAATTCACCGTGGACAGGCAGGAAATAGCGGGGCTTGACCAGGCTGTAGATGAGCTTGAGCTCCTCCTGGCTGGCGTGGCCCGATACATGCGCATCCTCGTGCGTGACGTTGGCGCCGCGCTCCAGGAGGGCATTGATAACCTGATTGACGGTTTTTTCGTTGCCGGGAATGGGCTTCGAGCTGAAAATGACCGTATCGCCGGGCTGGATCTGGATAAGCTTGTGCTCACCGCTGGCCATGCGGGACAGTGCGGCCATGGGCTCACCCTGGCTGCCGGTGGTGATGATGACGAGCTCGTTGTCCTCGTAGTCCTTCATTTCGTTCATGTCGATGAGGACGCCCTCGGGGATATCGAGATAGTCAAGATCGATGGCGGTGTTGATGACGGTGATCATGCTGCGGCCGACCGGCACCACCTTGCGCTTGTAAATGACCGCGGCGTTGATGATCTGCTGGATGCGGTCCAGATTGCTGGAGAAGGTGGCAACCAGAATACGGCCCTTCGCCAGCGGGAATTTTTCGGTAAAAATGCGGCCGACGGTGCTTTCGGACATCGTAAAGCCCGCTCTCTCCGCATTCGTGCTGTCGCTCATGAGCGCCAGGACGCCCTCGCGGCCCAGCTCGGCAAAGCGCTGCAGATTGATCATTTCGCCGTGGATGGGCGTATAGTCGATCTTGAAATCACCGGTATGGACCAGCACGCCGGCAGGCGTTTTGATGGCCAGCGCGGCAGCCTCGCCGATGCTGTGGTTGGTGCGGATGAACTCGACCGAAAAGCTGCCGAGCTCCACCGAGGACCCGGTATTCACCACGATCAGACGCCTGTTCTTGATGCCGTACTCGGCCAGCTTGCCGTCGACCAGCGCCAGCGTCAGGCGGGTGCCGTAGACGGGGACATTCGGAAAATCCTTCAGAAAATACTGAAGTGCGCCAATATGATCCTCATGACCGTGAGTCAGCACGACGCCTCGCAGACGGTCATAGTTTTCTCTCAGATATTCGAAATTGCAGATGATGGAATCGATGCCCGGCATGTCATCGCCGGGAAAGGCCTGGCCGCAGTCGACGACGATAATGTCCTCGCCGTATTCGATGACGGTCATGTTGCGGCCGATAGAATCAAGTCCTCCCAAAGGAATGATCTTAATTTTCTTCTCAGTACTCACGTTAATATACCTCGCAGTTTGTAATCGGTAAAAGGACAGGCTTTCACGTAGTTAGGCAGGACGGATGCCGACGAAAGCTCGGCGGATAGGACGGTGAAAACCCTGACGCTTGCATGCGCCATATTCGGTAAAAAATCAGATTAGATCCAGAAGCCGGTCTGTCACGGCTTCCTCACAGCCTGCGTCTGCGTCCCGCAGACAGGCAAGCGTATTTCCGGCGGGATCCTTCAGAAGGAGCGGTGTTTCTTCATTGCAGAGGCAAAAGACGCAGGCCTCGGTCATATCGGAGGGCTGCTCGTCTTCGTCTGCTTCCTCGTCAAGACAGAGAAGCACGTAGTGATTTCCCTCATATTCGGTCTCAGAAAGGACACAGCAGGAAAGCTCAAGCTCCTCTTCACGGTCTGCAATTATATATGTTTTCCGGGCCTCGGGAAGTAACATAGGCGCTCCTTTTCGGATAAATTTTCAGGCATTTCTCTGCGCGTCGAGCCAGCTCTGTAAAATCAGGGCGGCGGCGATTTTGTCGACGACATTCTTGCGCTGAGTCCGGTTCATGCCGCATTCAAACAGAGGGATCTCAGCCTCGCAGGTGGTAAGGCGCTCGTCCCAGAGGATGACCTCCACCTGATACAGGTCGCGCTCCAGACGGCGCTTAAAGGCCTCGGATTTCAAGGCGCGCTCGCCCACCGAGTCATCCATGTTCAGCGGATAGCCGAGGATGATGGTATGGACCTCGTTTTCCTCGCAGATCTGCCGGATTTTGCGCACGGTGGCCTTGAGATTGGCCGGATCCTCGCGATAAATCGTGGTCATGGGACTGGCGATAAGCCCCGTCGGATCACTGAGAGCCAGGCCCATGTATTTATCGCCGTAATCAATTCCCAGAACGTGCATAAAAACTCCGTGCTTACTCGTTTTTGTCGTCACGGACGAAGCCGTAATGCTCGACGAAGGTCTTGACGAGCTCCTCGAGGATATCGTCCCGGGTGACACGCGTGATCTTGGCGCGGCTGTTGTCATAGCCCGTGATGTAGGTGGGGTCACCGCTCATCAGATAACCGACCATCTGGTCGACCGGATTGTAGCCCTTGTGCTGAAGGGCGGCGTAGACCTCCAGAAGAATGGTCTGCACCTTGTTTTCCGGCAGCTTTTCCGGCTCGAAATAGATGGTGTTGAAGCGTTCTTCGCTCATGGAAAACCTCCTTTATGAAAGCTGGCAGGTGATTTCTCCCTGCAGATAAAGGCCCTTGGAGCCCGATAAAAGTCTTAACGGACGGGCCGAAAGAACAGATCCCTGACGGATCTTCCCGTTGTCGGGAACGGCCGTCAGCACATAATCGGGCGTATGCCCGTACCAGAAGCCGCCCTCCTCTTCCTCGATCAGAAGCTCGGTTTCGCGGCCGATATGCTCATTCAGAAAGCTCGCGCTCATGGCCTCGCAGGCCTCGATCATTGCCTCGCTGCGGCTCTTCTTCAGGCTTTCTGCTACCTGCGCCGGCATGCGGTCGGCCACCGTGCCCTCACGGCGCGAATAGCGGAACACATGCACCTCGGCAAAGCGCTGCGCCTTGACAAAGGCAAGCGATTCCGCAAAGTCCTCATCGGTTTCGCCCGGGAAGCCGACAATGACATCGGTGGTCAGGGCGGCCTGCGGGAAATAGCGGCGGATGCGCTCGAGTGTTTCGGCATATTCATGCGCACTGTAGTGGCGGTTCATGGCTTTTAAGGTGTTTTCGGCCCCGCTTTGCAGGGAAAGGTGGAAATGCGGGCAAAGCTTGGGGCAGGCCGAAAGCTTCTGCAGAAAGGCCTCGGTCATAATGCGCGGTTCAAGCGATCCGAGGCGGATACGGGCTACCTCCGGCACCGCGGCAACGGCCAGAATCAGATCGGACAGGTCATAATCCAGCCCGCGTCCGTAGGAGCTTAAATGGATGCCGGTCAGGACGATCTCCGGATATCCGGCCTGCGCCAGCCCCTGCGCCTCTTTGGCCGCGTCCTCAAGCGGCTTGGAGCAAAGCGGCCCGCGCGCATAGGGAATGATACAATAGGAGCAGAACTGACGGCAGCCGTCCTGCACCTTCAAAAAAGCCCTGGTATGGCCTTCATGGGCATGAATGCAAAGCTCAGGCTCCTCCGCGGACGCGCGGCACAAAGCCTCAGCTGCCTCTGCCCCCTCCTGCGCTGCATGCAGGATGGGCAGAAGATCCTTCTTGCGTTTGTTGGGAACAATAAAATTGACGGTGCGGTCACGCAGAAGCTCCTCCGCAGCCTCGGAACGGATCCTCTCCTTAGGGACCTCACTGTCCCTGTCCGTTTCCGCGCAGATCTGCTCGACATAGCAGCCGGCAGCGCCGATAAGCGCGTCCGGATGGTCACGGCGCAGAGACCTCAGCTCCTGCCGGGACTTTCTGGCCGCGATACCGGTGACCGTACAGGTATTGACGAGGTACAGCTCGGCCTCTTCCTCCGGCGGAACGACGGTCCAGCCGTCCTGCTCCAGAAGCTCCTGCATTCCCTGCGACTCATAGCTGTTTACCTTACAGCCGAGACTGATTAGTGCCGCTCGCTTTTTCTGCATATGTCCACTTAACCTATATTATTATTCAGTATCTTATTATACACTAAAGCGTCCGTTAATTCAATATACAGCTATGCTAAGTTTTTCTTTCCAAACTGTTACAAAAATGTTATATTGTACAAAAGACCTGTGAAACACCTGTGAAAGGAGGTGCCGACCGCTTGCAGAAAATCAGAAAAGAGCCTCTTCCGGGAATAAAGGAAGGCATCTTTTCCGCGCTGCTCCACTTCGCCAATGAAGTCGTCTGCTTCTTCGCGCTCGGCCGCGTTTTCGGCGGCCAAAGCTTTCTGTGGCTTGTTGCCTTTCTTTATGACGCCCTGGCCTTTCTGCCGCAGGCGCTCATCGGATATCTGGCCGACCGCTTCCCGAAGCTTCGGCTCGGTGCCCTGGGTGCGGGACTGCTGACGCTCGGCTTTCTGCCCCTCGCGCTCCGGACCGCAGGCACACTCCCGGCGCTTGCAGTCTTAAGCCTCGGAAATGCCTGCGTGCATGTATCGTTGGCGGAGAGAACGCTGAACGCGTCCCGCGGTACTCTGACCCCCTCCTCCGTCTACGTAGGCGCCGGTGCCTTCGGCGTCGTATGCGGACGGATTTTGGGCGCCTCCTCCTGTCCCTTCTGGCTCATCCTTCTCCTTTCGCTCGGAATGCTCCCGGCCTTTCTCTTTTTCGAAAAGGCCCGACCGACCGGGCCGGACGCCGCCTCCTGGGACGGCCGCTTCCGATCTCCCGGACGCTCTGACGGAGCCGTTATTCTATTGGCCGTTTCGGTCGTGGCGGTCCGCTCCTACATGGGCAATCTGATCCCGACTGAATGGAACCGTTCGACGCTCACCACCGTGCTGCTCTATGTTGCGATGGGACTCGGCAAAATGCTGGGCGGTGCCGCCGCGGACCGCTTCGGCTGCCGCACGACCGCACTTATCAGCATAGCGGCAGCCCTGCCCTTCCTGCTGCTCGGAAAGCGCATTATGCTCATTTCTCTCATCGGCATCCTGCTTTTCAGCATGACGATGCCGCTCACCCTGGGCGCACTCGTATCGGTGCTGCCGGACTATCCGGCTGTAGCCTTCGGCCTTACCACGGTCGGTCTCTTTCTCGGCACCCTCCCCGGCTTTTTCTTCCGGGTGGAAAGCCCGCTGTTCGGGTCTGCCATGATCGTCGTCCTGTCTCTTCTTTGTCTTGCTGCTTCCTTCCTTTTTCTCCCGCAGGGCATAGCCGCAGGGCCTGCATCTTCCGATTCAAAAAGCTCACCTTGATCAATCTTTTAACAGGAGGTTTTTCCCATGCTTCTGGATGTAATGAATCCTATCTCTCTTGTCGGCAGCTTTCTCGGTCAGTATTGGTGGCTGCTTGTCCTGACCGCGGCGCTCATTGCCGCCGTTATCGTGCTTCTTAAGAAAATCAACAAGAAAGGAAAATAACTATGCTGCCCTTATTTGACGTAGTCTATCCCGAGGAACCGATTCCGGTAACCGTCCCCTCTACCGACATCTGGCCGATCGTCGGCGTCGCCGTCGCCGTCGTCGCGATCGCGGCAGCGGTGATTCTGCTCATTAACAAGAAGAAAAAATGAGCCCCTTTACCGAAGCGCTGCTTACGCTCCTGCACTGTCTGGCACTCACGGTATTGCTTGAGCTTGGCCTGGCGATGCTTTTAGGCATAAGACAGCCGCTTGATTTTGTTAATCTCTTTCTGGCACAGGTCATGACGAATCCCCTGGTAGTGGTTCTGTCCTCCCTGGCGTATGCGCTGCTTCCGCGGGGCGGATACATCGCCGCGGTCGCCGCGCTGGAGATAAGCGCCTTTCTGGCGGAGGGTATCCTCTACCGGAAGGTACTGCGCTGCCGGCGCATCCCGCCCTTTCTGCTCTCTCTGATTCTGAATGCCTTTTCCTTCGGCATCGGAGAAGTCCTGGGCTTTCTCCAATAAAAAACTCTCATCCCCATACTGATATGTACCCCCTTTACTGGACAACCAGTAAAGGGGGTATTGTTATGAAGTACAGCTTTGAGTTTAAAGTAACCTGTGTAGAACTCTATAAGCTGAGGAAATGGCCGGAAACACCGGAAGGCATGACCGCAAAAGAT
>JAZRWR010000012.1:0-4674 GCA_045599825.1 Bianqueaceae bacterium
TATGAAAATCTTTTGCGGTCATGCCTTCCGGTGTTTCCGGCCATTTCCTCAGCTTATAGAGTTCTACACAGGTTACTTTAAACTCAAAGCTGTACTTCATAACAATACCCCCTTTACTGGTTGTCCAGTAAAGGGGGTACAGATCAGGGCTGCCCGGGGGATTTTCGTATGTATTCGGTTTTATTTGCCCAGATGCTCGGTGATGTCGACGTTCATCGTGCGGTCATAGCAGGTGAAGATTTCCTCAACATTCGCGGGGATGCTCTTCTTCGTGAAGAGGCTGACCAGGGGAACGAGCACAAGGCCGCCCAGCATCGCGAAGACGCCGGAGACGATGGAGTTGCGGAAGACGAAGCTAAGCAGGCTGCTGCCCGAGACGTCCAGCAGGTTCAGGGAGATGAAGAGCTGCACGACTTCCAGTCCGACGCCCCAGACAAAGGAGACGGCTACGGCGGCACGGCTGATTTTCTTCGAGTACAGACCGTAGAGGAAGGGGGCCAGGAAGGCGCCGGCCAGCGCGCCCCAGGAGACGCCCATCATCTGCGCGATAAAGATGGATTTGTTCGAGACCTGCTTGATGGCGATCAGCGCGGAAATAAGGATGAAGACGGCGATGAAAATCCGCATTGTCAGCATTTTCTGCTTTTCCGTGCGGTCCTTGCGGGACAGCGGAACCAGAAAATCGAGAGTTATGGTCGAGGAAGAGGTGAGGACCAGCGAGGAGAGCGTGGACATCGATGCGGAAAGCACCAAAACGATGACGATGCCGATCAGGAAGGGCGAAAGCGTTGAGAGCATTTCGGGGATGATGGCGTCGAAGCCCTGCGTGGCCACGTCGACCTTGTAAAGACGTCCGAAGCCGCCCAGGAAGTAGCAGCCGCCTGCCACGACGATGGCGAAGAGCGTGGAGATGACGGTGCCTTTTTTGACGGCGTCCTCGTTCTTGATGGCGTAGAACTTTCCGACCATCTGCGGGAGACCCCAGGTTCCGAGGGAGGTCAGCAGGATTACGAACATCAGGAAGAGCGGGTCGGCGCCGAAGAACGAAGCGTACTGCCAGCCGCCGTTTTCGCCGGTGGCGAGCGCCTCGACGGCTGCGGTCAGACCGCCGTTGTCATGAAGCACCGCCAGGATTACAGCCGTAATGCCGAAAAGCATCAGAAGACCCTGGATGAAATCGTTGAGGGCGGTCGCCATGTAGCCGCCGATGACAACGTAGGTGCCGGTTAGAACCGCCATGATGATGACACAGACCGCGTAGTCGACGCCGGGGAAGGCCATCGCGAAGAGACGGGAGAGACCGTTGTACAGAGAGGCGGTGTAGGGGATGAGGAAGATAAAAATGATAACGGAGGAGACGATCTTGAGGCTGGGCGAGGAAAAGCGCGTTCCGAAGAATTCGGGCATCGTTTTGGAGCCCATGAAATTGGTCATGATGCGCGTGCGGCGGCCGAGGATCAGCCAGGCCAGAAGGGAGCCGATGAAGGCATTGCCCAGGCCGACCCAGGTGGACGCCAGACCGAAGTTCCAGCCGAACTGGCCGGCATAACCGACGAAGATAACGGCGGAGAAATACGAGGTACCGAAGGCGAAGGCGCTGAGCCAGGGCCCGACATTGCGGGAGCCGAGGACGAAGCCGTTAACATCGGTAGCGTGTTTTTTGGATCGGATTCCGATAATGAGCATCACGGCAAAAAAAGCGATGGTCATGATGAGGGTAATAATCATGGTTGCAGTCATGGGACTCACTCCTTACTATAACGCTTTAACGCGTTAAATATTATAGTGAGGATTGTAAACGCTTCCCTGACCTTTGTCAAGGGTAAAAATAAAAAAAGCTTCCCTTTCGGGAAGCTTGATGTCACGGATGCGTCAAAGCCTTGTATATTTCTTCAGCGCCATGACGATGAGCGGAATGAGCACCAGCTGCAGGATGATGCCCGGAATCGCGTCAGCGACCGCGCCGCTCAGGAAGGCGGCCCAGCCGAACTACGCTTTGCCCAGTCCGTAGAGGAGCAGACGAACCGCCCCCCATACCAGACGCCCGCAAATCATCGCGCCGATCAAGGCGGCGTATATATTGATTTTTTTCTTCGGAAGGAGCTGATACAGAAGTCCGCTGACCAGGCCGTAGCACGCAAGCTCGGCGCACATGGCAATGCCGGTGGGCATAAGCGGCGGCATGCCGAAAAGGAAGAAGCGCAGGATCGGCGCTGCCAGGCCGATGAAGGCAGCGTACAGCGGTCCGCAGAAAAAACCTGCCAGAAGCACCGGCAGGTGCATGGGACAGAGCGCCTTGCCGATTTGCGGAATCTGTCCGGTGACAAAGGGAAGGACCAGCGCAAGAGCCAGAAACATGGCACTGAGCACCAGCGTGAACAGTTTTTTCTTCGATGACATCTAGGTGTACCTCATTTCATAAGATATCACCGTCTTGAACGATTGAAGCGCCTTCGTGACGCTTATTCGGCGGAGCGAAGCTTGGCGGCATCGCTCGCGCACAGTACCCGGTAGGCCGGATGATAGGCCTCCCGGTAGATTTCCGAATGGCTGACCGGGTGCAGGCCCTCCGCCCGGTAGGCGGAAAGCTCAGCCGAAAGCGCTTCGGCCGAAAAAGGCATAAGCCCCTTTTCGCACAGGTCTGTAAGCCTCTCCAGTGAGGCTTCGAAACATTTTTCGCTTCCGTGGACTTTTCCCGCGCTTTGCAGGAAGAGCTCAGAAAGGGTTCGGGCTTCCGCGGCCTTCAGGCCGGGGAGGTGAACACGCACGAGTCCGTTTCCGATTGCTTCCACCGTAAGCTTTTCAGCGGGCTCGACAGTTTCAAGCTCCGCCAGGATGCGCGGCAGCGCCATTTCGGGATGCTTCAGAATGTGGGCGCCGCCGAACTCCGCCTGATACAGAAGCTTGTTGGCATCGACGGGCTGCATCAGCGGGTAGCGCTTGGCGTGGATGAGCAGGATATCCGTCAGTTCAGTCATGTCAGGCCAGGAGCTCCTTCAGCTGCCGGATGGCTTCAGCCGCCATTTCCTTCATGGAAAGCTCTTTTACGCCAACCACCATATTCGTACAGTGGCTGACGGGCAGCAGCAGCTTGATTGCCGCGCTCTGGCCGATGGCCAGTGCCATGGACGGGGTAATTTCGCCCAGAAGCGAATCCGCCGAGAGGATGCCGATGGGGCCCATGATGATGTCCGCGCTGCGGCAGGCGACGAGCACGGGGTTTTCGCCGGTGGCTCCCGCCGAGGCACCGGCCTTCATCATGGCCGCGGTGGCGATGGAGTTCGTGCCGATGGCGATCAGGTCGCAGGGGAGCTTCTCCTTGACGATGGCTTCGACCAGCAGCTGACCCAGACGGCCTCCTTGGCCGTCGATGACGACAAGCTTCATGATTTGTCTCCTTAGCTTTGGTGTTTCCTTTTTTCCCAGTATACCACCCACGGGCGTTTTTCGGAAGAGGCGAAATTACGCGGAGAAGACATGCTGATGCAGCTTGTCGTATTGCCGGTTTTCGCACCAGTAGACCGTGCGCCCGGCTGGGTCGAGCACCATCGAAACGACGGTCGGGCAGACCTCCTGCGAGCAGGCCTCAAGAATCGAGAAAAGATCCGGCACGTCGAGCTTTTCCGGAGCCTCGGAAAGCAGGCGCATCGCTGTCTGATAGCGGTCCCAGCCCATCCAGGGATGTGTCTCGCTGTCCATTTTGTAAGGCGAAAAATTGGTGAGGACAAGCTCGCGCGGCTTTTCAAAGAAACGTGTGCCCTGTCCTGGGATGATCTGCAGAACGTTTCCGTCCGCGTCGGACAGCTGGCTCATGAAGCTGACGCCGGGCAGACTTGCAACGGGCTGCGTCATCGCTGCTTCGACGGTTTCGGTGAAGCTTTTCTTCTGCAGGAGCAGATCGATATCGAGCATCAGCAGGTTCAGGCTGTTTTCGCCCGGGTTGCTGCGGGCATCGAAGGGGTGGCAGGTCGGCATCGCCACGAATTCCAGGCGGGCGTTTGCACCGAAAAGAGGCAGCCAGCCCTCTTTTTCGTCCAGAATCTCGATATAGACGCCCTCGCGGGCCTCACGGACGCGGTGCTGCATTCCGAGAATATCCAGATTCCAACCGATCAGGGTTTTGCTGCGGTTTGTGATAATACTGGTACACATGTGGGTCTGTCCTTAGAATAAATCAAGCATATTGTCGAGGTAGATGGCCTCGCGCACCTGAAGCTGGTGCTCAGGCTTCGTCAGGTAGTAGAGCAGAATTTCAAGCACGAGGGCGCTTCCCAGGCTGCGTCCCTCCAGCTTGAATTGCGAAAAGCCTAGCGGAAGGTAGCGCGTCTGAATGTCCTCTATACCGATAAAGCCAGGGTTCTGCATGGCGGACGAGAAGCGGTAGCCATCCCGGGAGGAGGGCGCGGTGCAGCAGTGCTCCTGCCCGTCCTCTCCCAGATTCTTGAGGCTGACGCTCTCATAGCAGCGTTTTCGTTCGGTGCAGCCGAACCAGCAGCACTCATTGCAGAGGAATTCCACCTTGTCCTTTTGCGCAGGCGGCAGAGCCTGAAGACGGTCAAAGGCCTTGTTCAGGCGAAAATCGGGCACGACATAGGCGAAATCCTCCCGCGCAAGCTCGGCGGCGAGGTCGCGGAAATCGGTCAGCACCTTGGTGGTGGAGGAGACGAGATAGAG
>JAZRWR010000013.1:0-5141 GCA_045599825.1 Bianqueaceae bacterium
TAGGGAGTTAGGGAGGTAGGGAGTTAGGGATGATGGGAATTGTTTTTGCGGTCTTCTCTATTCCCTTTTCCATGTAGCTTCCGCTGCGCTTTCCCTGACTCCCTGCGCAGCAAAGCAGCAAAGCTGCGCTGCTGCGCTCCCTTCTTCCCTTTACTTCATATGCACATCCACCTGCGGGAAGGGGATTTCGATGCCGGCGTTGTCGAAGGCGGTTTTGGCGTTTTCGAGCATGTCGAAATAGACGGTCCAGTAATCGGCGGCCTGGCACCAGGCGCGGAGGGTCAGCTCGATGCAGCTGTCCTTGTGGCCGGATACGCGGGCGAAGGGGGCGGGGTCGCTGAGGACGAGGCTGTGCTCCTCGCAGAGCTTGAGCAGGGCGGCTTTGGCTTTTTCGAAGTCGTCGGCGTAGCTGATGGAGAAGGTGAGGTCGACGCGGCGGGTCTGCTTGGCGCTGTAGTTGACGATGCTGCTGGTGGAGAGGGTGCCGTTGGGGATGTAGACAAGCTTATTGTCGTTGGTGCGGATGACGGTGGTGACGACGCGGACTTCTTCGACGGTGCCGGCGTAGCCCAGGGCTTCGATGTAGTCATCGGCCTTGAAGGGGCGTGTGATGAGGAGCATGACGCCGCCGGCCAGATTGGAGAGGGTGCCGTTGACGGCGAGGCCGACGCAGACGCCGAGGGAGGCGACGAGCGCGGACAGGCCGGAGGTGTCGATGCCGAGGTAGCCGATGAGGCAGATGACGGTGACGATTTTCAGGGCGATTTGGCCGATGTGGAGCAGGGTGTTGGTGACGGTTTTGTCGGCGCGGCCGCTTTCAATCAGTTTTTTGCCGAGGCGCTTGAAGAGAAAGTTGATCAGCTTGAAGGCGATGATCAGAATGATCAGGGCGACTACGATTTTGAGGCCGGCGTGGGTGACGGTGTTTACGAGAGAATTCCAGTCAATTTCTTTCATGGTATGAGGTCCTTTGTGAGTGTTTTTGGATATTGTAGCAGATTGAGGGAAGAGGGAAAAGGGAAAAGGGAAGATTTTTCGGGATTTTTCGGCTAAAAAGGGAGATTTCTTCTCAAAAAGTGAAAAAAAATTAAAAATAGTAAGGTATCTTACTAAAAAGTACTTGCATTTTGGAAAAAGCGGTTGTATAATTACTAAGGTACCTGAGAAAAGGAAGCCTGAACGGACCTTATGCCGGTACACATCAGTTTTATTTTTAGGAGGATTTGCCACTATGAACGAAGAAATCAAAGAAATGAATATGTCGGAAGTTACCATTGAGAACGAGACCAGCGAGAACGCTGTTTCCGAAAACGAGCTGCTTGAGGCGCTGCTTCGGGCCGGTGCGGCTACCAAGCGGGAGAGCAGGAATGACCATCGCGGTCATTACGGCCACCACAGCCATCACATGCACGGTCATCACAAGCCCGGCTGCGGCCGTCGCGGCTACGGCTGCGGTCCCCGCACCATGCACGCTCCTGTTTACGGCGTTTATCCCTACGCTCCTGTTATGTACGGTCCTGCTTTCCGCAGACCGGATATGATGGCTTATCGTGGTCCGGTCTACGGTATGCCTGTCGGCCAGCCCGGCTTCCGCGGCTATGGTGCTCCTGTCGGCCAGCCCGGCTTCCGCGGCTATGGCGCTCCTGTCGGCCAGCCCGGCTTCCGCGGCTATGGTGCTCCCGTCGGCCGCAAGCCTGAGGGCTTCGGCTGCAAGCCTGAATTTGCTAAGCCCGGCTGCGGTGCTCCTGTCGGCCGCAAGCCTGAGGGCTGCAAGGGCGAAGGCAAAAAGCCTGAGCACAAGGGTTACGGCCGCATCCTGGCGAAGCTGAACCCCGGTGAAGCCATCAGCCAGAAGGAACTGGCCGAGCGCCTGGGTATCCGTCCCCAGTCCGTCAGCGAGGCGCTGTACGTCCTTGCGGAGCGCGGTCTGATCGAGCGCAGCGTCTGCGAAAGCGATCGCCGCGTGATGCTGATCTCGCTGTCCGAGGAGGGCGCTGCCATCCGTGAGAAGATGATGGCTCATCGCGCGAACCGTGCGAACCGCTTCTTTGCCTGCCTGACCGAGGACGAAAAGGCCGAGCTGCTCCGTCTGCTGAACAAGATCGCAGAGGCGCAGAAGGCAGAGGCCGCTAACGACTAAAACATTTTCCGAGTCCGTCCAGGACTCCTGCCCGGTGCTTACCGGGCTTTTTTTGTTTCAAAATCCGTGCAATCCGGCTCTCCTTGTGTTACACTGAGAACAATTAATCCGTTTAAATATTCAAGGAGGTCCCCATGAAGTATCTTTTGGATGAAAAGTGTTATATCGATGTGAACGGGAACCGGCAGAGCATCCGCATCCGCTCCAACAAGCCGGAGGGCGAGGTCCTGCTTTTCGTGCACGGCGGCCCCGGTGTTCCGGACCGCAGCTGGGTCATGCCCAAGCAGTCGCAGTATCTGGCGGATCACTGCATCATGGTCTGTTGGGACCAGCGCATGGCGGGGAAGAGCTACCGCAGGAAGGACACGGGCATGACGATCACCATCGCCGACATGGTGGAGGATATGCACGCGGTGGTCAATTATCTGCGGACGCGCTTCAGCAAGGAGAAAATTTATTTTGTCGGCCACTCCTGGGGCTCTATTCTGGGCGTTTCCTACCTGACGAAGTATCCCGAGACCATCAAGGCCTATGTCGGCATGGGGCAGTTCGTGAGCGGTGAGCTGAACGAGAAGCTTTCCTACGAGTTCGTTGTCAACTATGCGAAGGAGCATCATCTGCGGAAGGCGATGGCGGATATGGAGAAGATCGGCGCGCCGGTCAAGGGGCTGTACGGGACGGAGGAGAACTGGTTCGACAGCATGATGGTCCAGCGGGATTACATGACGAAGTTCGGCGGCGGCTGCTACAAGGAGAAGGAGTCGATTTTTACCTCCGTGCTGATCCCCTTTATTACCTCGGGCGAATATTCGCTGCTGCCCGATCTGTACCGCTATGCGAAGGGCTCGTATTTCTGCCTGCGGCAGCTGTGGAAGGAAGTGGTGTCGCTTGAGTTCGGCCGCGATGTGAAGGCCCTTTCGGTGCCGGTCTATCTTTTCCAGGGCGACCACGACCAGAATACGCCCACGGTGCTGGCCAAAGAATGGTTTGACGCGCTTGAGGCGCCGTACAAGGAATTCGTGCCCTTCCACGAATCGGCGCACTCTCCCATCAAGGAGGAGCCGGAGCTGTGGGGCCGGACGCTGGTGGAGAAGCTGTTTTCGTAATTTTTGCCTTTCTTCAGGAGGTTTTTCATGATTTTTCTGACACCGTCGGATGCGCTGCAGGCGGCCTTTGACCGGGCGCCTGCGGGCAGCGAGATCCGCTTGGCGGAGGGAGTATACCGCGAAAAGCTCATGATCCGGACGCCGGGGCTTCGCATTATCGGCGCAGGCGCGGACAAGACGCGGCTGGTCTACGGCGACGCGGCGCTGGACCGGGATGAGGCCGGGCGCGATCTCGTGACCTTCCGGACCTGGACGCTGGCAGTCTGCGCGCCCGGGGTGAGTCTTGCGGACCTCACGGTCGAAAACGATGCAGGGAACCCTTCCGTGCGCGGACAGCAGGTCGCGCTTTCAGTGGCGGCCGACGGCTGCCGGCTGGAGCGGGTGAGCCTGCTTTCAACACAGGACACGCTTTTCTGGGGGCCGCTGCCGCGGGATCTTCAGCGGCGCTACAGCCGTTTTCTGGCGCCGGAGCTTCTTTCACCCGGCCCCTGTACCGGCTATGTGAAGGACAGTCTTATTGCGGGCACCGTCGACTTCGTCTTCGGCTGCGGCGAGGTCCTCTTCGAGGGCTGCGAGATCCGTTCGCGGGCGGCGGGCTATGTGGCGGCGCCTTCGCATGAGGCGGAGCAGCTGCGCGGCTTTGTCTTTTCCGAGTGCCGGCTGACGGCGGAGGAGGGGGTGCCTCAGGGTTCGGTCTTTCTGGCGCGTCCCTGGCGCGATGCCGGCTTCTGCCTGTTCGCGGACTGCGTGATGGGGCCGCATATCGCGGCGGCGGGCTTCGACCCCTGGCTGGACAGCGGCCGCGACAGGACGGCGCGCTTCTTCGAAACGCCCGTTCTGCCGGAGGGACGTGTGCCCTGGTGCCGGCGCATGGGGACGGACAACACACTGAAGCTGATCGATTCGCTGAGGCCGCAGTAGCGGATTTCCGGACTGCCGGAATTCCCGGAAAAGCGGGTCCTCCAACGTCGGAAAAGGAATGTTACAGAAATGTTACAAGGGCGGAAGCGCTTGTGAACCCTTTGTGAATTCGCGCGAAAAAGGTTTACAAAAGGCAGACTTTCTGTTACAATCGCCTGTACAGTTGTTTTAGGTTAACACAAAACTTTTTTCCGCAATTGCGGATTTCCGATAAAGGGCTTGCTATGAGAAATCGCAAAAAAAGCGCAAAGGGGCGTCTGAACCGTACCCTGGGCAAATGGAAGGATGTCATCCTGGTCGGACTGGTTCTGGCCGTTGTGGTGGGCGGCATTGCGCTCATCACTTCTTTGCCTCGCTTTGAAAAGGTGCAGCATACGCTCTGTGTGCTGCTGGACCGTGAGGTGGACGCCTATGATGTCTATCTGGGCGGACGCAAGATCGGTACGGTCGAGGATACCAAGGAGGCCGACATCGCCTGGAATACGGCCGTGCTGCGCCTGAATTCGGGCGATGTTTCCTACAAAATCGACCCCATGTATACCACGCAGGCCTCCCGCATCCGCTATTCGCGCCTGTCCAGCGGAAACCTGCTGGCGGCGTCCTTCGGCCTCTATCTGGAGGATGTGCTGGTGGACTATTCCTGCGCGGCCGTTGCGCTCCATATCGGTGACACGCTGGTCGTACTGGAAAAAATCGAAGACGTTTACGAGCTTTTCTCTAAGCTGGCGCAGCGTGAGCTGGGTGCGGAAGCCATCGCCCTGTGCAGCGGTCTGGAAAACGGAAAGCCGCTGTATGAGCTGACCGACTTCCCGACAGCCCGTCTGCTGAACGCAGCAGGTTCGGCCCCTGTTGAGGGCGGAACCGAAGAAAGCAAGCAGCTGGAGGACATCGCCTTCCCCTACGAAATCGGCTATCAGATTCTCTACGTGCGCGAAGATGACGCGGTCAGCGTCGAGGAAGCGCTGGAGCAGTGC
>JAZRWR010000014.1:0-2108 GCA_045599825.1 Bianqueaceae bacterium
CCGATGAGGATATCCACGGCGCCCTTGCGGGTGTCGGCGATGGCGGTTTCGGTTTCGCGCGCCGAGCGGAAGCGCGACAGAAGCTCCACGCGGACGGGGAAGTCACGCATACGGCTGACAAAGGTGTTGTAGTGCTGCTGCGCCAGAATGGTGGTGGGCGCCAGCATGGCGACCTGCTTGCCGTCCTGCACGGCCTTGAACGCCGCGCGGATGGCGATTTCGGTTTTGCCGTAGCCGACATCGCCGCAGATGAGACGGTCCATGATGGTATCGGACTCCATGTCGTGCTTGGTCTCTTCAATGGCCGTCAGCTGATCGGCAGTTTCATCGTAGGGGAAGAGGTCCTCAAATTCCTTTTGCCAGACAGTGTCCGGGGAGAAGGCGAAGCCCTTGCGGGCTTTCCGGGCGGCATAAAGCGCGACCAGGTCCTCGGCCAGCTTGGCAACGCCCTGGCGGACCTTCAGCTTGGTTTTCTGCCACTCGGTACCGCCCAGCTTGTTGAGCTTGGGCTCTGCGTCCTCGCCGGCGCTGTATTTCTGCAAAAGATCCAGTGAGGTGGTGGGCACGTAGAGTGCGCCGCCGTCCTTATAAACGATTTTGAAATAGTCGCGGCGGCGGTCGTCCTCGCCCATCTGCACGATGCCGTGGTAGATACCGACGCCGTGATTCTCGTGGACGATATAGTCGCCGACCTTCAGGTCCGCGAAGGAGTCCAGACGGGTGCCGCTGAAACGTTTGCGGCGCTTGCCGCTTTTATGGGAAGCCCCCGCCTCGTGCAGGGGAATGATGCTGAGCTTGGCGTCCGTATAGCTAAAGCCCTGGCCGGGCTTACCGAGTGCGACGGCGACGGCTCCGGCCGCGGGCATATCGTTCAGATTTTCGTAGGCGTAAGCGCTGATGTCCTCGTCCTGCAGCTGAGAAACGAGGCGCGGAATCTGCAGCGAGCTCTCGCAGAACAGCACGGTGCGGTAGCCGAGCCTGATATTGGCCCTAAGCTCCTCCAGAAGGGCGGCCTCCGCCGTTCCGAGGCCGCTCACCGAATGGGATCTGACCTGGATCAGCTCCTTAACGGGAAAAGCGTTTTCATTGCCCGCCAGAAGCGAGCACAGATACAATTTGGAAAAGCGCTCGAGGCGCCTCTCGGCCTCGCCGAAGGACGGATACATTTCGGCCTGGGACGGCAGCAGATAGCCCTTTTCCAGGCGGTGCAGAACACTGTCGGAGAGCTCCTTTTCCAGCACCTCGCACTTCTCACGGACGCGCGCCGGGTCCTGGAAGCAGATGAGCGTATCCGCGGGCAGATAGTCGAGAATCAGGGCGGAGTTATCGAAGAAAAGAGACACATAGCTTTCCAGCCCGCGGTAGCTGCCGCTTTCCAGGCGCTCAAGCGTGCGCTCGGACAGGTCGCGCAGACGCTCGGCCTCCTCGTCGGAGCCGCAGCGCTTCAGGGTCGTGATGCCCTTCTGCATTTCGGAGCGGATGCGCGCGGTGCCGAGCCTGAGGCGGACGGCGTCCGCCATGATTTCGGCGGCGGGATAGACCGTAAAGGCCTCCACGCGGTTCAGTGAGCGCTGCGTTTCGGTATCAAGCACGCGGACGGTGTCGATTTCGTCGTCCCACATTTCGATGCGGCGCGCCGCATCCTCGGTGATCGGGTAAATGTCCAGGATGCCGCCGCGCAGCGAAAACTGCCCGGGCGCATCCACAAAGTCACGGCGCTCATAGCCCATGCGGACCAGCTGATCGCAGGCCTCCTTAAGCGGCATGCGCTCGCCCATGCGATGGCGCAGAATGAAGCTTTTCCATTCCTCGGGCGGCATCAGCCGGTCGTAAAAGGCCTCCACGCTCATGACGATGACGGGGCGGCGCTCCTCCATGAGCAGCCGGAAGACACGCATGCGGCCTTCCTCAATGGCCAGACCGCGCACGTCGGCCTGATAAAAAAGCGGATCCTTCGCAGGGAAAAAGAGGGGGTCCGGACGGCCCTCTTCTTTCATGTACAGCTTCACATCGTCCAGCACGGCGCGGGCCTTCAGCTCGTTGGAGGTCACGATGACGAGCGGACGGTCAGCGGAAAGCGAAAGCGCCGCGCAGAGCTGTGTCTGCAC
>JAZRWR010000015.1:0-35969 GCA_045599825.1 Bianqueaceae bacterium
GGTAGCGCCGCTCAAAATGCTCATTGGAGGTGATGACGGTGATTTCATCGGCGCCGAGCCCCGCAGCCAGGGGCAGTGAAAAGCGGGCATTCTCTTTGGTCGACCGGGAGCGGTCCTCCAGCACCAGGCGCTTTTCGTCAAAGCCCTCCGCCGTGAGCGCATCGGCCATGGCACGGGCCTCGGTGATGCCGGCCTTCGGGTTGGCGAGCCCGCCGGAGAGGATGATGGCGTCGAAGCCGAGGAGGGCATCCGCGCGTTTCAGAGTATCCAGACGTTTTCGGCAGAGAGTCGACAGTGAGCGGTCATCCTGCATGCGGTTTCCGAGTACGATTGCAATATGCATGAGAGCCTCCGTAGATACTTGATGACTTATTATAAGTCGCGCCGCTTGCGTTTACAATAGAAGAAAAAAGTTAATTTTTTTAACGTTTTTTATTGACAAAAAAGCCTAAAAATATTATAACAAAGGATATTTATTTAATTCTTTAGCTTACTAAAGAAGCCATGGTTTTCTGAAAGAAATTTATCTTTACTGCTGCAGCGAAGAAGGTCAGAAACGGTGTCGCCGGAGGAAGCAAAGCATTGTATCCGTTGTTTTCCCGTCTCACACTGAGCTGAGGCGGTTTTTCATAATTTTCCGCTTGGAATGGGGGGACAGTTTTGTCAAGTGTTGCAATCGATAAGCTGAGAGAGGTCGCGCTGCGTATCCGCGAAATGCGTGAGATCATCGGACTCAGCCAGAAGGAAATGGCCGTCAAGACAGAGGTGTCGCTCGAGGATTATGTCCGGTATGAGGCGGGCCAGGAGGACTTTCCTTTTTCCTTTATCCATAAGTGCTCGATGGTCTTCGGTATCGGTATCAGCGATATTCTGGAGGGTCAGAGCGCGCATCTGTCCTCGTATACCGTAACCCGCAAGGGTCAGGGGCAGGACACCGCCAAGGAAGACGGCATCCAGATCCAGAATCTGGCGCCCATGTTCCGCAATAAGATCGCCGAGCCGTACTGGGTCCATTATGAGTACAGCGCCGAGCTTCAGGATAAGCCCATTCACCTTGTCAAGCATCTGGGTCAGGAATTCGATATGGTCATGAGCGGACGGCTCAAGATCCAGATCGGCGACAATATCGAGTACCTGAACGAGGGCGACAGCATTTATTATAACAGCTCGACGCCGCACGGCATGATTGCCGTTGACGGAAAGGACTGCTTCTTTGTGGCGATCGTGCTTCCCGGCGACAATCAGACTGCCGAGCCGGCGCTGCGCGATACCTTCTTCCCGGCCAGAGATTCCGGAAAACAGCTGGTTTCCGACGCCTTTGTACAGGTCGGCGAGGATGCGAACGGCGCATCTGTCAGCATTGATTTTACCGGCGACGACAAGTTCAATTTCGCCTTCGATATCGTCGACGCGATTGCTAAGCGCGAGCCCGATAAGCTGGCCATGCTGCACATCGCAGGCGACAAAACCGAGCGCCGCTTCAGCTTTAACGACATCAAGCGCGGCTCTGCGCAATGCGCGAACTACTTCAAAGCCCTCGGTATCAAGAAGGGCGACCGCGTCATGCTCGTGCTCAAGCGTCATTACCAGTTCTGGTTCGCGATCATCGGCCTTCATAAGCTGGGAGCCGTGGCCATTCCCGCCACCTGCCAGCTGCAGTCGCATGATTTCGAATACCGCTTCAACGCGGCAGGCGTCAGCGCCATTCTGTGCACGGCCGACGGCGATGTCGCCGCTCAGGTCGATAAGGCGGCTCTCAGCGCGCCTACATTAACGACGAAGATTCTGGTCGACGGCAGCGGCACAGGCTCCAAGCGTGAGGGCTGGCACGATTTCAATGAGGAATTCAACCTCTACAGCGCTCATTTCTACCGCAGTGCCGACACGCCCTGCGGCAATGATCCGATGCTTATGTTCTTTACCTCCGGCACGACCGGCTACCCGAAGATCGCCGTTCATAGCTACCGCTATCCGCTTGGCCACTATCTGACCGCGAAATACTGGCACGGCGCCGAGGAGGACGGCCTGCATTTCACGATTTCGGATACCGGCTGGGGCAAGGCGCTCTGGGGCAAGCTTTACGGGCAGTGGATGTGCGAAAGCGCGGTCTTTACCTACGATTTTGACCGTTTTGACGCCTCCGATATCCTTCCCATGTTCGCAAAATACAAAATTACGACCTTCTGCGCACCGCCCACCATGCTCCGCATGATGATCCGCGAGGATATTTCGAAGTACGATTTCTCCTCGGTCAAGCATATGCCGCCGGCCGGCGAGGCGCTCAATCCCGAGGTATACCGCCTCTTCGAAAAGGCGACCGGCCTGCAGATAATGGAAGGCTTCGGTCAGACAGAGCTTACCCTGGCCATTGCCAATCTGCGCGGCAACGCCCATAAGCTCGGCTCTATGGGCAAGCCCGTGCCGCTCTATGATATCGATATCGTCGACGCGAACGGAAACCCCGTGGATGACGGCGAAACCGGCGAAATCATCGTGCGCACGGACAAGAAGATCCCCTGCGGCCTCTTTGCAGGCTACTATCTGGACGAGGAGAGGACGAAGGAGGTCTGGCACGACGGTATGTATCATACCGGCGATACCGCCTGGCGTGATGAGGACGGCTACTACTGGTATGTGGGCCGCGTGGACGATGTCATCAAGTCCTCCGGCTACCGCATTGGCCCCTTTGAAATCGAAAGCGTCATTATGGAGCTGCCCTACGTGCTGGAGTGCGGCGTATCGGCGGCGCCCGATGAGGTCCGCGGCCAGGTCGTCAAGGCAAGCATCGTGCTGGTCGAGGGCAAGGAGCCCAGTGACGAGCTGAAAAAAGAAATCCAGAACTATGTCAAGACGCATACCGCGCCTTACAAATATCCGAGAATCGTCGAGTTCCGCAAGTCGCTGCCGAAGACGGTTAACGGAAAGATTCAAAGGAATCTGCTCTGATCGGTCCTCAGGGAGCTTTCTCAGGCAGGATTCTTACGGAAAGGATTAAGCATACTCATGGGACAGATGACAGGTCTCGATTATAAGATACAGGAAATGGCAGAGCGTATCCGCGAGCTGCGTGAAATCACCCGTTTCACACCTGAGGAAATGGCGGTTAAGACCGATGTTTCCACGGCCGAATATCTGGCCTGCGAGCGCGGTGAGCGCGATCTGCATTTCGCCTTTATTTACCGCTGCGCGCTGGCCTTCGGCGTCGACGTTACGGATATCATCGAGGGCGTCAGCCCGACGCTGAAGTCCTATACGGTGACCAGAAGCGGCGCGGGACAGAGAATCGACCAGGCGCACGGCATGGTTTATTACAACCTGGCCGCTACCTTCCAGAACCGTATTGCCGAGCCTCTTTACGTTGTCAACGAGTACAGTGAGGAGGCGCAGCATAAGGACATTGAGCTGACGACGCACGCCGGTCAGGAATGCGACATCGTTATTTCAGGCCATCTGATGGTGCAGGTCGGCTCGCATAAGGAGGTGCTCGGCCCCGGCGACAGCATCTACTACGACAGCGGCACACCGCACGGCATGATTGCCGTCTACGGTGAAAACTGTCTCTTCTACGCCATCGTTCTGAATCCCACCGGCGAACCGATTCCGGAGCTCAGCCCGGCCAAGGAGGTAGAGACCTCCCGCAAGTGGCAGAACGACACTAAGGAGCGTATATATCAGAAATTCATCGACGTTACTGAGGACGAAAACGGTACGCCGACGTCCATCAGCTTCAAGAATACCGAGCATTTCAACTTCGCCTTTGATCTCGTGGATGAGCTGGCGGCGAAGGAGCCCGAAAAGCTGGCCATGCTGCACATTTCCGGCGATAAGACCGAACGACGTTTTAGCTTCAAGGACATGAAGCGCGCCTCGGCCCAGTGCGCCAACTACTTCAAGTCCCTGGGCATCAAAAAGGGCGACCGCGTCATGCTCGTACTGAAGCGCCATTATCAGTACTGGTTCGCCATACTGGGCCTGAACAAGCTCGGCGCTATTGCGATTCCCGCTGTCAACCAGCTGCTGGAGCACGATTTCGAGTACCGCTTCAACGCGGCCGGAGTTGAGACGATTATCTGCACTGCCGACGGTGAAACGGCGAACGAGGTCGACAAGGCGGCCGTCCGCTGTCCGGGTCTTAAGAACAAGATCCTGGTAAACGGAAAGAAGGACGGCTGGCGCTGCTTCGACGAAGAATACACGCTTTACAGCTCTCACTTTGAACGAACGGAGGACGCGCCCGGCGGCGATGACATTATGCTGATGTTCTTCACCTCCGGTACCTCCGGCTACCCGAAGATCGCGGCGCATAACTACAAATATGCGCTCGGCCACTTCCACACCGCGCGCTACTGGCACTGCGTGGACCCCGACGGCCTGCATTTCACGATTTCGGATACCGGCTGGGCAAAGGCCATGTGGGGCAAGCTCTACGGCCAGTGGCTGTGCGAGGCGCCCACCTTCGTCTACGATTTCGACCGCTTTGACGCGGCGGATATCCTCCCGATGTTCGCCAAATACCGCATCACCACCTTCTGCGCACCGCCTACGATGCTCAGGATGATGATCAAGAAGAACCTTTCCGCCTACGATCTTTCGTCCGTCAAGCACATGACGACCGCCGGCGAGGCGCTCAACCCTGAGGTTTACCGCCAGTTTGAAAAGGCCACCGGCCTTCAGATCCTGGAGGGCTTCGGCCAGTCCGAAAGCACGATGATCATCGGCAACCTGGTCGGCGCGCCGCACAAAATCGGCTCGATGGGAAAACCCGCGCCCATCTACGACGTCGATATCGTGGACGAAAACGGCAAGTCCGTGCCCAACGGCGAGGTCGGCGAAATCGTTGTCAACATCAGGAACGGCCTGCCCTGCGGTCTTGCCGTCGAATATTACAATGCGCCCGAGATCACGGCCGAAACCTGGCGCGACGGCTTCTATCACACCGGCGACAACGCCTGGCGCGATGAGGACGGCTACTACTGGTACGTCGGCCGCGTGGATGATGTCATCAAGTCCTCCGGCTACCGTATCGGACCCTTCGAAATCGAAAGCGTCATCATGGAGCTGCCCTACGTGCTGGAATGCGGCGTGTCCGCGGCGCCTGACGAGGTGCGCGGCCAGGTTGTCAAGGCCAGCATCGTGCTGGTAGAGGGCACGGAGCCCAGCGAGGAGCTGAAAAAAGAGATCCAGGACTACGTCAAATCGCACACGGCGCCTTATAAATATCCGAGAATCGTCGTCTTCCGGGATTCCCTTCCGAAGACCACGACGGGAAAGATCATGAGGAACAAGCTGTGAGCTCCCCGGTGGAATACAAGCGTCTGACGCTGGTCTGCGGGCACTACGGAAGCGGAAAAACGAATGTGGCCGTGAACATGGCCGTGGACCTGAAAAACAGCCGCGAAAGGGTGGCTCTGGCCGACCTCGACATCGTCAATCCCTATTTCCGAGCAAAGGACAGCGAGGATCTTCTGAAGCAGAACGGCATCCGTTTTATCAGCTCCGAATTCGCAAACTCCAATGTCGATCTTCCTTCCCTGCCGCCGGATATCTATGCCCTGACCGATGACCGTTCGCTCAGTGCGGTGCTGGACATCGGCGGAGACGAGCGGGGCGCGCTGGCCCTGGGACGGCTTGCCCCGGCCATTGTCGAGGAGGCCGACTACGAGATGTACATGGTCATCAACAAGTACCGGCCGCTCACACCGGACGCACAGTCGGTGCTGGAGGTCCTCAGGGAAATCGAATACGCCTGTCACATCCCCTTTACAGGCATCATCAACAATTCGAATCTGGGTGCCGAAACCGATTGCGATACCGTGCTGAAATCGCTTGCCTTCGCCGAGGAAGCCGCACGGCTTGCGGGCCTTCCGCTGGTTATGACGACCGTAGGCGACAGGCTTTATCCGGAGCTTATCGGACGTATTGAGCATCTTTTCCCGCTCTCACTCAACGATCAGCTCTCCCGAAAACTGAACTAACGAAACCAAACGAAAGGAACGGTTTTTAAGATGGTAAGAATTACATTCAAGACAGACAACTGCAAGGGCTGCGGCCTCTGTGTCGATGTCTGCCCGAAGAAGCTTCTGCGCCTTTCTCCGGACGTCATCAACATCAAGGGTCATCATCCCGCTGAAATTACGGATGCCTCCAAGTGCGTCGGCTGCGCCTCCTGCGCGACGATGTGCCCCGACTGCATCATTAAGATCGAAAAGGAGTGAGCGCTATGTCAGACAAAGTTTTGATGAAGGGCAATGAAGCCATTGCCGAGGCGGCCATCCTTGCCGGCTGCCGCCACTATTTCGGATATCCGATTACTCCGCAGACGGAGATCGCGGCTTACATGGCCAAGCGTATGCCCAAAATCGGCGGAACCTTCCTTCAGGCGGAGAGCGAAATCGCCGCCATCAACATGGTTTACGGAGCGGCCTCCGCGGGTGTCCGCGCGATGACCTCTTCCTCCAGCCCCGGTATTTCCCTGAAGGGCGAGGGAATTTCCTACATTGCCGGCGCCGACCTGCCCGCCGTAATTGTTAACGCGCAGCGCGGCGGCCCCGGTCTGGGCGGCATCCAGCCCAGCCAGTCCGACTACTTCCAGGCCACCAGAGGCGGCGGCCACGGCGATTATCACATGATCGTCCTGACGCCCGCGTCCGTCCAGGAAATGGCCGAGCTGACCATCAAGGCCTTTGAGCTGGCCGATGAATACCGCATGCCTGTCATGATCCTGGCGGACGGCACCATCGGTCAGATGATGGAGCCCGTATCCTTTGACTTCGCCGTCAAGCCCGCGCCCGAAAAGCCCTGGGCCACGACCGGTACCGGCATGAAGAGAGCCCACAACGTGGTGAACTCCCTGTATCTGAAGCCGGTTGAGCTGGAGCAGACGAATATCGAACGCTACAAGCGCTACGACATCATCAAGGAAAAGGAAGCCATCTATGAAGAATACCTGACCGAGGACGCCGATATCATCATCGCCGCCTTCGGCATCGCGGCCCGTGTTTCCAAGAACGCGATCGTCCGTGCGCGTGAGGAGGGCATCAAGGTCGGTCTGATCCGTCCGATCACCGTCTGGCCCTTCCCCGTTAAGCCCTTCGAGCAGGCTGCGGAAAAGTGCAGGGCCATCATCTCGGTCGAGCTTTCCATGGGACAGTTCATCGAGGATGTGCGTCTGGCCGTAAACGGTAAGATCCCCGTCACGCTCTGCAGCCGTGTCGGCGGCATGATCCCCGACCCCGACGAGGTGCTTGCCGAAATCAGAAGAGTTGCGAACGGAGGTAAATGAAGATGGTAGTATTTGATAAACCTAATGCCTTGCTGGATGTGCCGCTTCACTACTGCCCCGGCTGCACCCACGGAATTATCCACCGACTGGTTGCGGAAGTTATCGACGAGCTCGGTATTGAAGGCAAGACCGTCGGCATCGCGCCCGTCGGCTGCGCCGTTATGGCTTATGATTATTTCGCCTGCGACATGATTGAGGCGGCTCACGGAAGAGCACCCGCGGTCGCGACCGGCGTCAAGCGCGCTAACCCCGAAAATATCGTTTTCACCTATCAGGGCGACGGCGATCTGGCTTCCATCGGAACCGCGGAAATCGTTCACGCGGCAGCCAGAAACGAGAATATCACGGTGGTTTTCATCAACAACGCGATTTACGGCATGACGGGCGGCCAGATGGCCCCGACCTCTCTGGTCGGTCAGGTCACGCAGACCTCTCCCTACGGCCGTGATCCCAAGCTCTGCGGCTACCCCGTCCGCATCTGCGAGATGCTTTCCGAGCTGGAAGGCCCCGAGTACCTTGAGCGTGTCGCCGTTAATTCGGTCGTCAACGTGAAAAAGGCCAAGAAGGCCATCAGGAAGGCCTTCGAGAACCAGATCAACGGCAAGGGCTTCTCGCTTGTTGAGGTCATTTCCGCCTGCCCGACCAACTGGGGCATGACGCCCAAGAAGGCGCTTGAGTGGATTGACAGCGCGATGATCCCGTATTATCCGCTGGGCGTGTACAAAGACCGTTCTGCGGCGGAGGAGGCAAAATAATGACGACACAGTATCTTTTTGCCGGTTTCGGCGGACAGGGCATTCTGTTTGCCGGTAAGCTTCTGGCCTACAAGGGCCTGATGGCGGATAAAAACGTCAGCTGGCTTCCTTCCTACGGTCCCGAGATGCGCGGCGGTACCGCGAGCTGCGGCGTCGTCATCAGCGACGACCCGATTGCGACGCCTATCGTCACCCATCCCGACATTCTGATCGCGATGAATCTGCCGTCCCTCGATAAGTACGAGAAGGACGTGGTGCCCGGCGGTACCATTTATGTGGATTCCTCTCTGATCGAGCGGAAGATCGAAAGAGACGATGTCAAGGCGATCTACATCCCCGCGACCATGCTCGCAGCGCAGAACGGCATTGACGGTCTCGCCAATATGATTATTATGGGAAATATTCTCAAGAACGAGGGCTCCATTAACGACGAATCGGTCGAAAAAGCGCTCGGCAAGTGCATTTCCGCACGTCATGCCGACATGCTGAAGCTGAACCGTGACGCGTTGACCCTCGGAAGCGAATATAAAGATTGATTTATGAGAAGTATTCAGATCAGCGATATTACGCTCGGAGAGTGCGGCCGTACAGGCTTCACCTTCCGCGAAAAAATCGAAGCGGCGAAGCTTCTGGACCGTATGGGAGTGTCTGTCGTCGAGCTCGGCGCCTTAAGCGGCCAGACGGCAGATAAGCTGCTCATCAAGTCCGTGGCGCCTTCGCTAAGCCGAAGCACGCTCGCGGTCTGCACGGGTTTCGGTGCGGAGGAGATCGAGGCTGTCTGGAGCGCACTGCGCGAGGCAGCTCATCCCCGTCTGCAGATCTGCGCGGCCGTAAGCACCGCCCGGATGGAGTATGTCTACCACAAGAAGGCGGCTGCCATGATCCCTGCGGTGTCGGAGGCGATCATTCTGTGCGCGAAGCTCTGCCCGGATGTCGAATTTATCGCAGAGGATGCTACCCGAGCCGATTTCGGCTTTCTCTGCTCGGTTCTTGAGGCGGCCATAGACGCCGGCGCCGGTACGGTCACGGTATGCGACACGGCGGGCGTAATGCTGCCCGATGAGTTCGGCGCCTTTGTGCGGGGGCTCTACGAAAAGCTGCCCCGCCTGTCAGAGATCACCTTGGGTGTCAGATGCTCGAATGCGCTGAATACCGCCGAAGCGTGTGCCGCCGCGGCCATCAAGGAAGGCGCCGGTGAAATCAAGGCAGCCTCTCTGCCGGCTGATGCCCCGTCTCTTTCGGGCATGGCGAAGCTTTTCTCCGTGAAGGGCGAAGCCCTTGGCATTGCTTCCTCCCTGCAGACGACCGAAATCAAGCGCCTGCTTGAGAGTATCGAGCGTCTCGGCGGCAAGCCCCGCCAGAATTCTCCCTTCGAGGACGGTGTGCGCAGCTACCCGGAGGACATGAGCTTCACGAGCAGCGACAGCATCGACGAAATCGTAAAGGGCGCGGCCTTCCTGGGCTATGAGCTCAACGAGAACGACAAAATGCGCATCTGGAAGGCCTTCAAAAAGATTTCCCAGCGCAAGGACCGGGTCAGCATCGGCGAGCTGGAGGCGATCATCGCGTCCGAGGCCATGCAGGTGCCCGCCACCTACACACTTGAGAATTATCTGGTCACAACCGGCAATACCGTCGACATTCTGGCGCACGTCAAGCTTCGGAAGGGCGAAGAGCTCTTCGACGGCTTTTCCATCGGTGACGGTCCGATCGACGCATCCTTCCTGGCTATCGAAAAGATCACCGGGCATCATTACGAGCTCGACGATTTCCAGATACAGTCCATTACCGAGGGGCGTGAGGCCATGGGTCAGACCGTGGTCAAGCTGCGCTCGGGCGGCAAGGTCTATTCCGGCAGAGGCATCTCGACTGATATTATCGGTTCGGGTGTAGCTGCCTATGTCAACGCACTCAACAAAATTCTCTACGAGGAGGGGAACCGATGAATCTTTCCTTTTCTGTGAGAGGATGGGAGAGAGCAGCATGGCAGGAGCTTACACAGCTGGCCACCGAATCGGGTTTTCAGGGCATCGAGCTGTTTTCGGGATTTCCCGATTTTGCCCGGCACACGGGTCCCTTCAGCCGGGAAAGCATTCCCGCAACAGTGCGGGAGCTGCGTGAAAAGCGGCTTCGGATCCCCTGTCTGGACACAGGCGCGAAGAGCGCGGATGAAATCAGGGAGCTGATGGCGGCGGCGGAGGAGCTTCGGATCCGGAACCTCGCGCTTCACCTTACGGAGGAGGAGCTTTCGAAGGCCGAGGCGCTGATTGCGGGCCTGCTGCCCGAAGCGGAAAAACGGAAGGTAGCCCTGCTGATCGTCACAGACGGCGCCTTCTCGGATACGCTCAGGCTGCGCAGTCTGCTTGACGCCTTCGCCAGCGACTACACGGCAGCCCTTTGGGACTGCCACTGCACCTGCTTCGAGGCGAAGGAGGATCCGGGCGATACTGTGGAGCACCTGGGCGCCTACATCCGTCATGTGCACATCAGCGATTCCGACGAAAACGGTGAGTTTACCGTCATTGGAGAAGGCGGACTGCCCGTGGAGGCCGTGATGAACGCTCTGTCGTCCGTCGACTATGACGGCTGCATTTCGCTTGAGTGGGATCCCGCCTGGATGGGCGGCTTCGACGAATACGAGGTGCTTTTCCCGCATTTTGTTTCCTACATGCGCCGCTTCGGCCATAAGGAGCAGCAGAACCGCCTGTATCCCAACCACGACGGCACGGGTCATTACATCTGGAAAAAGGATGAGCTGATCGACCTGACCTTCTCGCGGGTGCTGGACCGGCTGGCGGAGGAATTCCCCGACCAGTACGCAGTCAAATATACCACGCTCGACTACACCCGTACCTATGCGGAATTCCGCAGCGATGTCGACGACTTCGCTCGGGCCCTCGTTTCTCTGGGCGTCGGTCCCGGCAAGAAGGTGTCGGTCTGGGCCACGAACATCCCCGAATGGTTCATTGCCTTCTGGGCGGTGACCAAAATCGGCGCAGTGCTGGTCTCCGTCAACACGGCTTATAAAATCCACGAAATCGAATATCTGCTCCGGCAGTCGGACACGCATACCCTCATCATGATCAAGGGCTCCAAGGATTCCGACTACGAAGCCAGCATCGCGGAGCTTTGCCCCGAGATCGCTTCCTCCGAGCCGGGGCATCCGCTGCACTGCAAGAGGCTGCCCTTCCTGCGCAATGTGATTACGGTCGGCTTTAAGATGCCCGGCTGTCTGAGCTTTGAGGAAGCCGCGGCCCGCAAGGACCAGGTGCCGCTCAGCGAGGTGCTGAGCATGGCCGCCCGGGTCCGTCCGACCGATGTCTGCAACATGCAGTACACCTCCGGTACGACGGGCTTCCCCAAGGGCGTTATGCTCACTCATTACAACGTCATCAACAACGGCAAGTGCATCGGCGACCGCATGGGTCTTTCGACGGCTGACCGGATGATGATCCAGGTTCCGATGTTCCACTGCTTCGGCATGGTGCTTTCGATGACGGCGTCGATGACGCACGGTGCGACCATCTGTCCGCTGCCGTACTTTTCCGCGAAGGCCTCGCTCGACTGCATCAATCAGGAGAAAATCACCTGCTTCAACGGTGTACCGACCATGTTCATCGCGATGTTCAATCATCCCGACTACCGGAAGACCGATTTTTCGCATATCCGGACCGGCATCATGGCCGGGGCCGGCTGCCCGCCCGATCTGATGCGGCGCGCGGCGCGGCCTGATGAAATGAACATGCAGGGCATCGTCAGCGTATACGGTCAGACCGAAACCGCGCCCGGCAATACCATGACGGCGTGGACGGATCCGCTCGACATGCGCTGCGACACCGTCGGCTATCCCTTCCCGCATGTACAGTGCAAGGTCGTGGACGCCGAAACCGGCGAGGAGCTGCCAGACGGAATGAACGGCGAGTTCTGCGCCCGCGGCTACAACACGATGAAGGGCTATTACAAGATGGCCCAGGCAACCAAGAACACGATCGATGCCGACGGCTGGCTGCATTCCGGCGACATCGCCATGAGACGTCCGGACGGGACCTACCTTATCACGGGGCGCCTCAAGGACATGATTATCCGCGGAGGAGAGAATATCTACCCCAAAGAAATCGAAGAGTTCATATATACCCATCCGGATGTCAAGGACGTGCAGGTCACCGGTGTCCCCGATGAAAAATACGGCGAAGAGGCCGCCGCCTGCATCATCCTGAAGGAGGGCTGCGCGCCCAACGAGGCAGCGATGCGGAAGTATATTTCCGACCGCCTTGCCAGTCACAAGGTTCCGCGCTACATTCTGTTCGTTGACGGTTTTCCGATGAACGCTGCCGGCAAGGTACTGAAGTACCGCATGCGGGAAGACATTGAAAAGCTGATTAACAATACCAACAAATAAATGGGAGGAAGTAACAATGAGTACAGTTGAACTTATCCGTGAATTCGGTCATGAGGAAGTCGCCTTCTTCAACAACGAAAAAGCCGGCCTTCACGCCATTATCGCTATTCACAACACGAAGCTCGGTCCCGCTCTCGGCGGCTGCCGTCTTTATCCTTATGCGTCCCTTGACGACGCGCTTTTCGATGTTCTCCGCCTGTCCAGAGGCATGAGCTTCAAGAATGCGGCGGCCGGCCTGCCCATCGGCGGCGGCAAGGGCGTTATCATCGCGAATCCCGCGGCGAAGTCCCAGGAGCTGTTTGAAGCCTACGGTGAGGCCGTTGAGAGCCTTCAGGGCCGTTATCTGACGGCTGAGGACGTCAACACCACCGTTCAGGATATGTCCTGGGTCATGAACAAGACGAAGTACGTAGTCGGTCAGGACGGCGTCAGCGGCGATCCTTCTCCCTTCACGGCTATCGGTACCGTTGACGGTGTCCGCGCCACCGCGAAATTCCTTTTCGGCTCCGATGATCTGAAGGGCCTGAAGATCGGTCTGCAGGGTCTGGGCCACGTCGGTTTCGATGTCTGCCGTCAGCTGTACGAGGCCGGCGCTGAGCTGATCGTTGCGACGCATTCCAACCGCGCCAACATGAAGGTCGCGGTGGAAGAGTGGGGCGCTACCGAGGTTACGGATGCCGAGCTCTACAAGACCGAGTGCGATATTCTCGTTCCCTGCGCGCTGGGTGCCACGCTGAACTACAACACCATTCCCGAGCTGAAGTGCAAGGCGGTTGCCGGTGCGGCCAACAACCAGCTGCTTGACGATGAATGCGGCAGAATGCTGAAGGCCCGCGGCATCGCGTATGCCCCTGACTTCATCATCAACGGCGGCGGCGTTATCAATGCCGGTCAGGAAGCCTTCACGACCTACGATAAGGAAAAGGTTCTGAAGCAGGTCCACAACATCTACAACACCGTTTACAGAATTCTGGACGAGTCCAAGCAGACCGGCGAGCCCGAGGGCGTTATCGCGCAGCGCTTCGCTGAAGAAAGAATCAAGAACGGTCTGTAATGCATCACAAAGTACGGCTCAAGCTCCCGTTCTCCGCGCTCCTGCGGAGAGCGGGAGTTTTTTGCAGATAAAAACTAAATTGCATATCCCGGCTCCGGTATGCTATAATGAGTCAACAAGCATCGAGAGAGGTACGGAAAATGAAGAAAGTCTGGAAAACCGTTTTAAAGGTTCTGGGGATCATTCTGGCTGCGGCCCTGGTTTTTGTGATCTTTGCGTTCATCGTGCATAAGCTTGGCAGCCGAATTGAGGTACCCGAAAAAGCAGAAAATACGACCGGGCTGGTGCAGGCCATCGGCCGCGGCTTATACGATGCCGACGGAAATGAGCTGGTGCTTCGGGGCGTGAACTGCGGCAATACCTTTATCACCGAAGGCTGGCTTGCCCCTTATTGCATAGAGGAGCCCGTTAACGGAGAATATCCGGAGCTTTGCGAGGAAGATTTTCTGGCCGCCTTCAAGGCCAACCCCAAGCTGAGCGAGGCCCAGGTCAAGGAGCTTCTGGACATCTTCTACACCAGCTGGTTTACGGAGGAGGATGTGAAAAACATCGCTGAGCTCGGGATGAACTGCCTGCGTATACCCTTCTATTATACGATGTTTCTGAATGAGGATTTCAGCCGCAAATCCGAGGCAGAGGCCTTCCGCTGCCTTGACCGCATTCTGGAATGGTGCGGCAAGTACGGCGTCTATGCGGTGCTGGACCTTCACGGAGCCCCCGGCGGTCAGAACGGCTATGAGCATTCCGGCGCCTCCGGCTACAACAAGTACGACGCGTCCACCATCCATACCTGGTACGAGGAAGAGCTTTCCGACGCCACTGTCGATATCTGGCGCTTTATCAGCGAGCATTACCGCGAGAACAAGCTCGGAGATATCATCGCTTCCTACGATCTTCTGAACGAGCCCAGAAGCCGCGCCTTCCGCACCGACAGCGACTGCTGGGAGCTCATGGACCGCATCTACAAGGCGATCCGCGAGGGCGGCGACGCCCATAATATCATGATGGAGGGCTGCTGGACCTTCGCCAATCTGCCGGACCCCGAACGCTACGGCTGGGAAAACGTAAGCTATTCCTACCATTGGTACAACTGGAACGCCTCGTGGCTGCCCAATGTATTTTTCTTCATGTATCAGGACCTGTCGAACCTGTTCCGCGCTTACGAGGTTCCGGTCTTCATCGGCGAATTCACCTGCTTCGCGGATGAGGGCGACTGGCAGGAGATGCTGGGCCTCTTCGAAAAGCGTCATTATTCCTGGACCATCTGGACCTATAAGATGTCCGTCTACGGCTGGTGGGACAATTCATGGGGCCTGTACAACCTGAATTACTGGGAAGGCGAGAACTACACCTATGCGAAGAAGGTCAATGTCGCCACAGCCGGCTATGACGAGATCAAGGCCGCCTTTGAGTGGACCGTGACGGAGAACGCCGCGAAAAGCTCCACCTATCCCACACTTGAAAAAATCCTGAAGGGAGCCGAATAATGTATCTGGATCATCAAATCTATCTGGGCATCAATGAAAAAGGAGAGCGGATCAAGCTGCCCTTAAGCGTCTGCAACCGGCACGGTCTGATCGCCGGCGCTACCGGTACGGGCAAAACCGTCACGATGAAGGTGCTGGCCGAGTCCTTCTCCGATGCCGGCGTCCCTGTCTTCGTCTGCGATATCAAGGGCGACGTGAGCGGCCTCTGCCAGGCCGGCGAGCCCAGCGAAAGCATGGAAGCACGCATCGATAAATTCGGCATCCGCGAGCAGTTCTGCTACAAGAGCTATCCGGTCGCCTTCTGGGATCTGTACGGCCGGAACGGCCACCCTGTGCGTGCCACCGTGTCGGACGTCGGCCCCACCATCCTGTCGCGCATTCTGGATCTGACCGAGGCCCAGGAGGGCGTTCTGAATATCGTCTTCAAGATCGCCGATGACAAGGGCATGAAGCTGGTCGATCTGAAGGATCTTCGCGCCGTCGTGAACTATGTGGCCCAGCACCGCACCGACTACGCGCTGACCTACGGAAACATTGCCAGCGTTTCCATCGGGGCGCTTCTGCGTGCGCTGCTTCCGCTGGAAACCGAGGGCGGCGAGCTTTTCTTCGGCGAACCCGCGCTGGATATTCATGACTGGATCCGCACCGACATCAACGGGAACGGCTTCATCAATCTGCTGGACTGCGTGAAGCTTTCGCAGAGCCCCAAGCTTTACGCGATGTTTCTCCTCTGGATGCTTTCCGAGCTGTTTGAGCAGCTGCCCGAGGTCGGCGACTGCGAAAAGCCTAAGCTCGTTTTCTTCTTCGACGAGGCGCACATGCTCTTTACGGATGCGCCCAAGGCCCTTCTGACCAAGATCGAGCAGGTCGTCAAGCTGATCCGCTCGAAGGGCGTCGGTGTCTTTTTCGTCACGCAGAACCCCGGCGATATCTCCGGAGGCGTGCTGACGCAGCTGTCAAACCGCATCCAGCACGCACTCCGTGCCTATACCCCTGCCGAGCAGAAGGCTGTGCGGGCGGCGGCTCAGTCCTTCCGTGTGAACCCGGATTTTGATACGGAGGAGGAGCTGATGCAGCTGGGCGTCGGCTATGCGCTCGTGTCCGTCCTGGACGAGGAGGGCGTGCCCGGCATTGTGCAGAAGACCGCCGTCATCTGTCCGCAGAGCCGCATGTCGAACGCGGACGCGTCGGTCCGCGAGGAGGCCTTCGCCGCGGACGGCATGGAAAAGTACGACAGCCCTGTCGATCCCGAGTCGGCCTACGAGCTGCTGGAAGCCGAGCGTGAGCTGAACGAAAAGCTGGCCGAAATCGAAAAAGAAAAGGCCGAGCTCGAAAAACAGAAGGCGGCTATCGAAAAGGAAAAGGCAAAGCAGAAGGCTGAGGAAAAGAAGAAGGAAGCACGCATCAAGAACAAAATCGAGTCGCAGCTGATTTCGGTCGGCGGCTCGCTTCTGCGCCGCGGCATCCTGAACACGCTGAAAAAGCTGTAAAAGACTTCTTTTTTCCGGAAAAACGGCGCGTTATAGCTGTCTAATCCGGTGACGGACAAGTTGAGAAGATTCCCGGCATGGGCGTATAATAAGTTAAACTTTTAACAGGAGGAACCGTTTTATGCTGCTGATTGAGCATTTGACGAAGAGCTACGGAGACAAAAAGGCGGTGGACGACCTGTCCCTGCATATTCAGCCCGGCGAAATCTACGGTTTTATCGGTCATAACGGCGCCGGTAAAACGACCACACTGAAAAGCTGTGTCGGAATTTTGAAGTTTGACGGCGGCCGCATCAGGATCGACGGCTTCGACATCGTTGAGGAGCCCCTGGAGGCCAAGAAGCGGCTCGCCTACATCCCGGACAATCCCGATCTGTACGATTACATGACCGGCATCCGATATCTGAATTTCATCGGTGATATCTTCGGCGTCGCCTCCGGGCTTCGCAGCGAGCGGATCCGTACGCTTTCGGAAAAATTCGAGCTGACGGACAGTCTGGCTCAGCCGATTTCTTCTTATTCCCACGGCATGAAGCAGAAGCTGGCCGTGATCGCGGCCTGGCTGCATACCCCCAAGCTGATTCTGATGGACGAGCCCTTTGTCGGCCTGGATCCGAAGGCTGCCCACATTCTGAAGGAAATGATGCGCGAGCACTGCGATAACGGCGGCGCCATTTTCTTCTCAACGCATGTTCTGGAGGTCGCGGAGAAGCTCTGCGACAAGGTCGCCATTATCAAGGACGGCCGTCTTGTTATCTCCGGTACGATGGAGGAGGTCAAGGGAACGGAAAGTCTTGAGTCCGTCTTCCTGGAACTGGAGGATACCAATGCTTAAAGCCTTGCTTCACAAGCAGCTGACAGAGCTTGGCAATATGTTTTTCCGCTCAGGGAAAAAGGGTAAGACCCTCACCGCCGGCGGGAAAATCGGTTTGATGCTTCTCCTCGGCTTTGCTTTTGTATGTTTTGCGTTCGGTATGTTCGGCCTGGGAATGGGTGTCGGTGTCGTGACGGTCGGCAGCGGAAATGACTGGCTGTACTTTGCGGTCATGGGAATGATGACGCTGGCCCTCGGTGTTATCGGCAGCGCATTTTCGACCTTTGGCGGTCTGTATCTGGCGCGTGACAACGAGCTGCTTCTTTCGATGCCGATCCCGCCGCGCTTCATTCTTCTTTCCCGTATCCTGGTCGTCTATCTGCTGACGCTGTTCTATACGGCCATTGTCTGGCTGCCGGCTATTGCTGCCTATTTCGTCTCGGGAGCGTTTTCGGCAAGGGTTCTGCTTTACGCAGGCCTGCTTCTGTTTCCGCTAAGTCTGATTGCCACGACGCTTTCCTGCATTCTGGGCTTTCTGGTGGCGCTCCTTTCGATCCGACTTAAGAACAAGAACTTCCTGACTGTTCTGATCACGGTCGTTATTCTGGGTGTTTATTACGTTTTCTACTTCCGCTTCTTCGGCCATCTGCAGGAGGCGATGGAAAATCTGAACGCGATCAGCGAGCAGCTGAAGAGCTCCCTGTATCTTTTCTATCAGCTGGGCGAGGCAGCTTTGGGAGCGACCCTTCCCTTCCTGCTCTTTTGGCTGGCCGGCCTGGTCCTGTTTGCTCTCGTTCTGTGGGTGCTCAGCCTCAGCTTCAACCGCATCGTTACGATCAACCGCGGCGAGAAAAAGGCGGTTTATAAAGAAAAGACAGTCAAGAGACAGTCTTCCTCTCAGGCTTTGTTCAAGCGCGAAATGAAGCGCTTTACCTCCAGCGCCGCTTACATGCTGAACGGAGGGCTTGGCCTCCTTATCATGCCCGCCCTCTCGGTTTTCGCACTGGTCAAGCGGGCGGAGGTAGAAGCGACTCTGGGCACGCTGCTTGAAGCGGTCCCCCTGCTTGCGGAATTTGTACCGGTGGTTGTGGCGCTCGGTATTGCTTTTATCGGCTCCACGGATATGATTTCTGCCAGTTCGGTATCGCTTGAGGGAAAAAGCTACTGGATTACGCGATCGCTTCCGGTTACGACCGGGCAGATTCTGAAGGCGAAGGAAAAGGTGTCGCTTGTGCTTTCCATTCCGGTTTCGCTTGTCAGCGCAGTGCTGCTTGGAATCGCTTTTTCGCTCAGCCTGCCGGAGATTGCGGCGGTGATGGCCTATTTGACGGCTTTTAACTGGTATATGACGGATATGGGTCTGGCATTAAACCTGAAAAAGCCTGTTCTTGACTGGGTCAATGAGGTCGTTCCCATCAAGCAGGGCATGAGTGTGCTCTTTACCTTGCTGCTTGGTTTTGCTTCAGTGCTGGCTTCGGCAGCCCTGGCCTACTGGCTGAGCCCGCTTGTTGGCGGAACGCTCTGTGTTGTGATTCTTGCGCTTCTCTTTGTGCTGCTCGCCCTCTTGGTCCGCCGCTTTATTCTGGGCCGAGGCTGTGAGCTGTATGAGGCGCTTGCATAAGCTCTTTTAGAAATCTGCTGCCTGTATGGGGCTGCTTTGAAGGAGCCGACACCTTTTATTCGCTGAGTATTCCAAGGTATCTGTACCGATTCAGGATTATCCGGAGGTTCATCCGAAGAAAGCTCGGCTTTGAAATAGGCAAAAAGAAAAAGGTCCTGCGCCGGCAGATCATGATTATTCATGAATGTCGGCACAGGGCCTTTGTTTTTAGTTAAAATCAAGAATGACGAGCTCGGGGCGGTTGTAGAAGCGCGGGATCACATAACGCCTGCGTGCCAGCCCGCGGCTGACCAGCATGGAGGTATCGCCGGATTGATAGATTCCACCGGTATATTCCGGGAAAAATCCCTGGTCAGGGGCGTAAATACCGTTCAGAAGACCGGGGATGCGCCACTGTCCGCCGTGCGCATGACCGGCAAGAACGAGGTCAAAGCCAAAGGAAGCGTAGACGTCGATTTGCTCGGGACGGTGAGCCAGGAGGATCGTGTACAGGCCGTTCTCCAGTACCTTGGCGGAGGAGCGAAGCTGGCCGTAGAAGCCGCTGTAGCTATTCGATCCGGCGACGGCGGGCTGATCGTGGGCTTTGGGATCGTCTACACCGCATAGGTTAAAGCAGACCCCGTTAATCTCCAGCGTGAGGGGGCTTCCCTCCAGACGGATGATACCGAAGCTTTCGAGGAGCTTCATTTCCTCGATAAACAGTGAGGGATCGGAGCGGCACTCATGATTGCCGGTCACGTAGTAGCAGGGGATGTCCTGGGGCAGACCGTTCAGAAAAGCCAGGGTGTTCCGACCGATGCTGTCATCCTCAAATAGATCTCCGCCCAGCAGAATTAGGGAAGGCTCGGCTTCTTCGAGGGCGTCGAGAAGCTTTTTCATGTCGCGTCCGTAGCGGCTGTTATGGAGATCCGTGATGAAGGCGATGCGGAGATGCCCGTTCAGAGCGCTTTCATTCAGCTGATAGCGCCGGAGCTTGAGGCCTGAATACAGGCCGGGGAGGGCGAGCAGCAGCGCAAGAAGAAAAAGATCAAGGAGCGGACGCTTCCACCAGGGCTTTTTCATTGTCATTCTCCTTTCAGAGGATAAAAAAAGACAAGCTTGCTTAAGCCTGCCTCGAAATGAGTGGAGACGGAGAGATTCGAACTCTTGGCCTCACGGATGCGAACCGTGCGCTCTCCCAGCTGAGCTACGCCCCCATCGGTTTTTTGAACCGCTTGTTTATTATAGCAAAAAGCTGATGAAATGCAAGCTTTATTTTCGGAAAATGCGCAGGAATATACGCAGGCTCGAAAAAAAGATAATTGCGCACGGAAAATGGATATGGTATATTTAATCAAGTTAATAAACATGCAGGAGTAAAATAATATGGACCAATTATCCATTCCCCGCTATGACATGCTGAAGGCCCCTGTGCGCACCAAATGGTACCTGCGGCCGATCACATATCTGCTTAGCGCACCTGATGTCCGCAAGCATCAGGCAAAAATCGTGAGGCAGGGGACCGAAGCGCTGAAGCCGCCCTATCTTATGCTCTGCAATCATAATGCTTTTCTGGATTTCAAGGTCGCAACCAAGGCCATCTATCCGCAGCGGGCCAACTATGTCGTAGCCATCGACGGCTTTATCGGCCGCGAGAAGCTGCTGCGCGACGTCGGCTGCATCTGCACGCGAAAATTTACAAATGATTTAACCCTTGTCCGAAACCTGCAGGAAGCGGCTCGCCAGGGCAGTGTGGTCATCATGTACCCCGAGGCCCGCTATTCACTCTGCGGCACGACGGCCGTGCTGCCGGAATCGCTCGGGAAGCTGGCTAAGCTTCTGAAAATCCCCGTGGTCAGCTTTGTCTGCCACGGACATCACATCAATCAGCCCTATTGGAATCTGCATGAGCGCGGTGTCCGTCCTACCGAGGCGGAGATGACCCTGCTTTTTACCGCCGAAGAGGTCCAGAATGCCACCGCCGATGAAATCAATCAGCGCCTGGTCGAGGCTTTTCAGTACGATGAATACAGCTGGCAGAAGGAGCGCGGCATCCGCGTGAGCTACAAGGGCCGTGCGGAGGGCCTTGAAAAAGTCCTGTATCAGTGCCCGGCCTGCGGTAAGGAATTCAAAATGGCTTCGAAGGGGAGCCGGCTGTTCTGCGGCGCGTGCGGTAAGGTCTGGCAGCTGAGCGAGCTTATGGAGCTTGAGGCGGAAGAGGGCGAGACCGAGTTCACACACATTCCCGATTGGTACGAGTGGGAGCGTACAAACGTCCGCAAGGAAGTGGAGGAGGGACGCTACAACTCCGGTGAGCTTCCGGTGAAGGTCATGTCGCTTCCGAACGCGAAGCGCTTTATCGATCTGGGCGAGGGCACGATGGTGCACAATATGGACGGCTTCCTGGTGAAGGGCGTCGACAAGGACGGTGACCCCTTCGAAATGGTCAAGTCCGTGCCGAGCCTCTATTCCTGCCACATCGAATACGACTACCTTGGTAAGTACGGGGATCTGGTCGATCTGAACACGCTGGAGGACACCTGGTATGTCCGTCCTCAGTGTGAGGAATTTGCGGTCACGAAGATGGCGCTTGCCACTGAAGAGCTTTACTGCCGCTACCGCGCGGGTATCGGAAAGCCCTGTAAAAAGGGACTGGCTTAAACAAAGAAGGACGGCTTCGAATCCGGAAGCCGTCCTTTTATGATGCTGTGAAAAGAGTCTTGCAGAATTATTCCAGGATGCCCTCGCAGTAGCGTCGGGCAAGCTCGGTGTCGGGAATGCAGGTCAGAATCTGGCCGTTCATCCAGTGGCGCGATTCCTCGCCGCGGGCGACGCAGGCCACGATGTCGCCGGGGCGCGCTTCCTTCAGCGCGGTAGTGATGGCCTCCTCGCGGTCCAGAATGATGCGGCACTCGGGACCGTCCGGGCCGACATGAGAGAGGATCTCATTGCAGATATCGATGGTCGGCTCGTAGTTCGAGTCGCAGTCGGTCAGATAGGCGTAATCCGCGTATTCAGTCAGGCACTCGCCAATGGCCTTGCGGCGCTGGAAGCCCTTGCCGCCTGCGCTGCCGATGGCGACAACCAGACGCCGGTCGGGGAATTCTTCTTTGATAGCCTTGAAAAGATTGGTGAAGCTCAGCTTATTGTGGGCAAAATCGACCAGAACGTAGACGTCCTTTTCTTTGTTGTAGAAGAGGTCCATGCGGCCGGGGACGCGGGTCTTCAGAAGGCCGCGGCGGATCGAATCGTTATCGACGCCGAGTGCCTTGGCAGCGATGATGGCGGCCAGTGCGTTGTCGCAGTTGAAGCTGCCCAGCATGCGGACGGCAAAGGGCTCGCGGTCCAGGTCGGGGCCGATCACGCTGAAATGCTGAAGGCCGTCAGCACGGTAGTAATCGGTCAGATAATAGTCAAAGCGGTCGCTTCGGCCGTAGGTATAGACCTTGCCGGCCGTGCTTTTTGCGGCAGCGATCAGACCCTCACGGCCATCAGGCAGGGTGAAGGCGTGCGGATCCTCACCGTTGACGACGGCCAGGTCGGACAGCGCAAAAAGCTTGATTTTGCTTTCATAATAGTCGTTCCAGTCGGGGTGTTCATTGGGACTGATATGGTCATCGTCGATGTTCAGGAAGATGCCGACGTTGTAGCGCATGCCGTAGACGCGATCGACCTTGAGGCCCTGGGAGGAGACCTCCATCGTGCAGAAGCGGACACCGTTGTCGCGGATCTCGGCCAGCGTCTGCTGGAGGTCATAGGCCTCGGGCGTGGTCAGGACCGCTTTTTTGATGCCCTTGCCGGTATGGACCTCGACCGTGGCCAGCGAGCCGTTTTCGCTCTGAGTATATTCATTGAAAATGTTGGTGAGATAGTAGGTGGTGGTGGTTTTGCCCTTTGTGGCGGTGATGCCGATCATGCTCATGGCGCCGCCGGGATTGCCGTAAAAGGCCAGCGCAACCAGGCTCATGGCCTTGCGGATATCCGAGACCAGAATGTGGGGGACCTCCGGCGAATAAGCGGTTTCGGACATATAGGCCGAGGCTCCGCCCTGAAGCGCGCCCAGCAGGTATTCTTCGGAAAAACGTGCGCCCTTGCAGGTGAAAAGTGCGCCCGGGGCGACCTGACGGGAGTCGAAGGTAAGAGAGGTGATATCGCAGTCACCGGAAAGAGCGGTCAGAAGGCCCTCCCTGCGCAGCGGTTCAGCCAATGCGGATAAAAGCATATATGCAGTCTCCTTTTTCATGAAGCTTTTAATATTGTATCATTGCGCACTGTTTTTTTCAAGCTTTGAAGGAACTGCAGAGAAATCATCTGCCATTGGCCTTGCTGCACCGGCTTCCTTCAAAAAAAGACAAGCGCCGGGCTTGTCGAAAGATGCGGGTGAAGGGACTCGAACCCCCACGGTGTCCCACCAGATCCTAAGTCTGGCGCGTCTGCCAATTCCGCCACACCCGCATAAGCGGAATTATTATACAGATTTTTGTTCGGACTGTCAATACGGAAAAGAAGAGGGTTCAGGGGGTAAAACCGCACGGGAAGGTCCCCGGCTTGCGTCCGCGGACAGAATGTGGTATAATCCGCAAAGATATTTATGCCGCGCGCCGGACCGGCTGTCTGTAATGGCGCGGGAAAAGGAGTCTTGCCATGCCAAATGAATATACGGTGCTCGGTCACAACTGCATCCGTTTTGAAAACGAAAACGGATGCATCATCTATACGGATCCCTTCCGCCTGCAGGAGGCGCCCCATGACGCGGACCTGATCTTGGTGACGCATGACCATTACGACCATCTTTCGACGGAAGACATCGGAAAGCTTGCGAAGCCAGGCACTCAGCTGGTGATGCCCGAGGGCGCGAGCGGTGAGCTGCCGGAGCAGATCACGGGCGTATTCTTTGTGCGCCCCGATGAAAGCTACGAAATCGACGGCGTCCGTTTTTCGACGGTCGCTTCCTACAATATCAACAAGCCCTTTCATCCGCGTGAGAAGGGCTGGGTCGGCTATGTGATTGAATGCGGCGGCAAGCGCTATTATGTGGCCGGCGATACCGACGCAACGCCCGAGGCTGAAGCGGTTCAGGCCGATGTGGCCTTCCTGCCGGTGGGCGGCACCTTTACGATGACTGCTGAGGAGGCCGCGACGCTGGCGCTGTCGATGAACGTGCCCTGTGCGGTGCCCGTGCATTATGCCGTCATTGTCGGTGAGCAGGATGATGCGGACCGCTTTAATGCGCTGATCGGCGGGAAAGCTGTTTGCTAAAGGCTTTTTTGGCGCTTATTCGTTCTGCGTGCCCGGCTGTTCGTCGGAGGAGACGATGCGGACGGCGCGGTGCATGTACCGCTCGGTATCCATTTTTTTAGCTCGGAAATAGAGGAGCAGATAGCTGAGGGCAAGGCCCAGAAGCGCACAAAGAAAGCTCCGCAGCTCATTCAGAAAGCTGCTGCAGAGAAGAATCAGGGCCATGAAAACAGCCAGCGGAATTCCGTACAGGTAGAGCGCGGAGAAAAGCTCACGCGACTCCCTGGCCGGAGCGATTTCGACGCGGTCGCCGATGCGGGCGCCGCATTCATTCAGGACAAAGGTGGTCATGCTGTCCTTTCCGTCCAGCGGTGTGCAGGCCTTGCAGCCGCCGCAGGCTTCCGAACGGGGGATTTCAAGCTGCAGCGTATGCCCCGAAGCTTTTGTTACCAGACCGATTTCTGCCATGGTGGGTCTCCTTTTCGCGGGAAATGAATGACTCTATTGTAGCGCATTTTCTCCTGATTTGCCAGTATTCTCTGTTTTTGTTTGTGTTTTTCGGCAGAACGTGTTATAATCAGTTGTTATTTTAAGCAAAGGAATGGTTATATAAATTGAAAAGCGACCATTACATCTCGAATGCTGTCATTCGTCGCCTTCCCCGTTACTACCGCTATCTGGGTGACCTCCTGGCGGACGGGGTTGAAAGAATTTCTTCAGTAGAGCTGTCCGCCCGCATGGGGCTTACGGCTTCTCAGGTGCGCCAGGATTTAAACCATTTCGGTGATTTCGGCCAGCAGGGCTACGGCTACAATGTAGAGACGCTGCGCCAGGAAATAGGAAAGATACTGGGTCTTGAGCATGAGCACAGCCTGATTGTGCTGGGCGCGGGCCATCTGGGCTCCGCTATTGCGAATTACAGCAATTTTCCCCGCCGCGGCTTTTGCATCAAGGCGCTGTTCGATAAAAAAGAGGAGCTGATCGGAACTGAGGTCAGCGGTCATCCAGTTCTCAATGTCAGTGAGCTGGAAGGCTATCTGGCTCAGAACGAGATCGATATCGCGGTGCTTACCGTTCCCAAAAATCAGGCCCAGGAAATGGCCGGCCGTCTGGCCGACTGCGGCATCAAATATTTCCTGAATTTCGCGCCGGTCGATCTGCATTTTGACGACCCTGAAATTATCGTAGAGAGCGTCCATCTGTCTGACAGCATGATGACGCTTTCCTACCGGATGACAAAAAAATAATCGCTTTTCTGAAAGGCTGATTTCATGAACCGAAGTGATTTTTATTATGATCTGCCCGAGGAGCTGATTGCTCAGATGCCTTTGGCAGAGCGAACCGACTCCCGGCTTATGCTTCTGGATAAGAGCACGGGAGCGCTTTCTCATGCTCACTTTCGCGACCTGCCCGGTTTTCTCCGCCCCGGCGACCGTCTGGTCCTGAACGACACCAAGGTGCTGCCCGCGCGGCTTCTGGGTGTCCGCAAGGACACGCAGGCTCCTGTTGAGCTTCTGCTGCTCAGGCGCCTTTCCTCGGATGAACTGCCGGAGGGCCTGGACGCCGAGAACGGTTGCTATTGGGAAACGCTGGCGGGTCCGGGCAAACGGGCAAAGCTCGGCTACCGTATTGTCTTCGGAGGCGGAGAGCTGGAGGCGGAGGTCATCGATGTCCGTCCTGACGGAAACCGCTTCGTTCATTTCATCTTTGACGGCGTTTTTGAAGAGATTCTGGACCGTCTGGGCCAGATGCCTCTGCCGCCCTATATCCACGAAACGCTGAAGGACCGGGACCGCTATCAGACGGTCTACGCACGCGAGGAGGGCTCCGCGGCGGCGCCTACGGCCGGTCTCCACTTTACGAAGGAGCTTCTGGCCGGGCTGGAAGCACAGGGTATCGGCATCACCTATGTGACGCTGCACGTGGGTCTGGGGACCTTCCGTCCGGTCAAAGAGGACCGGATCGAGGATCATCTGATGCACACCGAGCGCTACACGGTCACGGCAGAGGCGGCGGATGCGATCAACCGCACCAAGGCTCAGGGAAGGCGCATCGTAGCCGTCGGCACGACCAGCTGCCGCACGCTGGAATCCGCGACGTCCGAGGACGGTGCGGTGCATCCCGGCAGTGCCGATACCGGCATTTTCATCTATCCCGGCTACCGTTTTAAGTGCATCGACGCGCTCATCACGAATTTCCATCTTCCCGAATCCACGCTGATCATGCTGGTCAGTGCGCTGGCGGGCCGCGAAAACGTGCTGAACGCTTACAGGACCGCTGTCGAAGAGAAGTATCGCTTCTTCAGTTTTGGGGATGCTATGATGATTACGGACTTTCATTTTTCTGAATAAATTTTTGCGGAGGGAGGCTGCGCGAAGTGAAATCCTGGTGGAAGAAGCAAAAGGCCGGAACGCGCGTGTTTTTGCTGGCGCTCGGTACTGCTGCCTGTATGTTTTTGCCGGCTATCATCGCCGGGCGGGGCTATTTTCTTTTGGTCGGTGATTTCAACTCACAGCAGGTGCCCTTTTATATGCTGGCCCACCGTGCTGTCCGCAGCGGAGATATGGGCTGGAGCTGGCTGACGGATCTCGGCTCGAATTTCGTCACTTCATACACCTTCTATCTGCTGGGCAGCCCTTTTTTCTGGCTGACGATTCCCTTCCCGGATGCCTGTGTGCCATATCTGATGGGTCCGCTGCTCATCCTGAAGTGCGCGTGCTGTGCACTGACGGCCTTTTGGTATCTGCGTCGCTACGTGAAGAACGAAGCCTATGCGGTCATCGGCGCCATGCTGTATGCCTTCTGCGGCTTTTCCATTTACAACATTTTCTTCAACCATTTCCACGATGTGATGGTCTTCTTCCCTCTGCTTCTGATGGCGGTGGACGAGCTGATCGATCACAACGTAAGCGGTGCGGTCACAGTCAGCGTTGCTCTCTGCGCACTCGTCAATTATTTCTTCTTCTTCGGAGAAGTGGTTTTTGTACTGCTGTATTTCATCGTCCGCGTCTGCCTGAACGGCTATCAGCTGAGCTTCAAGCGCTTCCTGAAGCTGGCGCTCGAGGCCGTTTGGGGACTATTGATCAGCGCAGTGCTGGTGCTGCCGTCGGTTCTGGCGATCCTGCAGAACGAGCGTCTGAACAATCCCCTAAGCGGCACCAATCTGTGGGTGTTCGGAAAGGGACGCCTGCTGACCATTTTTACAAGCTATTTTCTTCTGCCCGAGTTTACCTCCAAGCAGATCTATTTTGACGGGGCGGGCACCCGCTGGACTTCCCTGTCGGCCTATGTGCCGGTCTTCGGTCTTTCCGCGGTTTTCGCCTACTTCCGGACGAAGCGGGACAACTGGCTGAAGACACTGATCCTGATCCTGATGGTGATGAGTCTTGTGCCCATCCTAAACAGCGCCTTTGTCGCCTTTAACGCGAGCTTTTACGCGCGCTGGTTCTATATGCTGGTGCTCATGCTGATTCTGGCGACCGTGCTTGCGCTCGAGGAGGGCAGTGAGCTTGATCTGAGGAAGGGCTCGCTCTGGGTGCTCGGCGTCACGGGAGCCCTGCTGCTGCTCATCGCTCTGTCCCCGAACTATGCGAACGGAGAGCTGAAGGATCTTGGCCTGTTCAACCGCGATCAGACCGTCTTCTTCTACTTCCTCGGCTTTCTGACCCTGCTTCTTTGGTGCGTTTCCTTCTTCCTGATCCAGGAGCGCAGGCACGAAAAGCATTTCCTGCGCGACAGCGTCATCGCGATCGTCGTCTTTGCGCTTTTCTTCGGAAACTTCTATATTTTCTGGGGGAAATCGCTCGCCTACGATGCCGGGACCTACCTGATCCCCGACGCTATCCGCGGCGAAGAAAAGGTGGAGCTTCCGGAGGCGGAGAATTACCGCATCGACTCGGATAATTCGCTTTCGAACATCGGTATGTTCTGGGATGTTCCGAATATTCACTGCTTCCACAGTATCGTTCCGGCCTCCATCGTGTCCTTCTACGAATTCATCGGCGAGGAGCGCTCGGTCAGCTCGAAGATCCCGGAGTCGCAGTACGCGCTGCGCTCCTTCCTCTCCGTGCGTTTCTATTGCGACCGTATCGGTGTGTCGGACAGCTTCGGCTCAAAGACGGACCCGGATGCCGATACCCTGATGCCCGGCTATCATTATTATGACACCATGGCGGGCTATGACTTCTGGGAGAACGATTACTGCATTCCCCTGGGCTTCGTCTATGACCGCTATTTCACAGAGGAGGTGCTGCGGCAGACCTCTCCCTCCAAATATGTGAACATCATGCTGAAGGGCGTGCTCCTTAGCGAGGAGCAGGCAGAGCGCTACGCGGATATCCTGACGGAGATCGATTCGGTCCGCGGCGAGCTCAGCTACGACAATTACTACCGCGACTGCCGCAAGCTGTCGCAGAAAACCGTCAAGGATTTCACCCGCTCCGCAAAGGGCTTTTCCTGCAGTTCGGACTTTGCCGAGGATGAGCTCGTCTTCTTCAGTGTTCCCTGGGAGGAGGGCTGGAGCGCCGAGGTGAACGGTCAGCCTGTGGCTATCGAGAAGGTGAATGTCGGCTTCATGGCCATCCGCGTGCCGGCCGGCGAGGCGGAAATCGTCTTTACCTACCGGACGCCCGGTCTCCGCACCGGTGCTCTGTGCATGCTGGCTGGCCTTGTCGGGCTGGGAATCTATCTCTCGCTGGTGTACCTGAGCCGGAAACGCGGGGAGAAAGCCCAAACGGAAGCGCCTCTGGTGCTCGAGTATGTCGAGGAAGAAATCAACGAAAAGAAATGAAGGAGTTTTTCTGTGACTCTTAAGGAACGCATCTGCAGTCTGTTTATGAAATACCGTGAATTTATTTTATATGTTTTCTTCGGTATTTTCACGACGGCTGCCAATCTGGCTGTCTACTTTATCTGCGCCAAGCTGTTTCACATCAATGTGCTGGCCTCCAACGCGATCGCGTGGGTGGCGGGCGTGATCGTCGCCTTTGTCACGAATAAGCTTTACGTATTTCAAAGCCGCGGCAGAGATGTCCGTACGGTGGTGCGGGAGGTGCTTGAGTTTACGGGCGCACGAGCACTGACCGGTATTTTTGAGGAAGTTTTCCTGTATGTGACGGTTGAAAGGATGAGCCTCTGGGATGTCCCGATGAAGCTCATCACCAATGCCATCGTTATTCTGTTCAACTATATTTTCAGTAAATTGATAATTTTCCGGAAGAAGCCTGAGGAGACGTCCGAAGAGGCTCCCGTTCCGGAGGAAGCGGAGTCGACGCAATGAGTCAATATACGCTGATCAGGGAAGAAGGGCGTGCCAAAAGGGGCCGCTTTGAGACGGTTCACGGCACGGTCGAGACGCCGGTCTTTATGAATGTCGGAACCGCAGCGGCTATCAAGGGCGCTCTTTCCGCCGAGGACCTGCGCACCATCGGCTGTCAGGTCGAGCTTTCAAACACTTATCATCTGCACGTACGCCCCGGTGATGACGTGGTTTACGCGATGGGCGGTCTGCACCGCTTTATGGACTGGGACCGTCCTATTCTCACAGACTCCGGCGGTTTTCAGGTCTTTTCGCTGACCTCGCTGCGCGGAAAAATCCGCGAGGAGGGCGTGACCTTCGCCTCCCATGTGGACGGGCGGAAGATTTTTATGGGACCGGAGGAGAGCATGCGGATTCAGTCGCATCTGGCCTCCACCATCGCTATGGCCTTCGATGAGTGCCCGCCCAGCATGGCGGACCGCAGCTACATCGAGGCGTCTGTCGCGCGCACCACGCGCTGGCTGGAGCGATGCATCAAGGAGATGGAGCGGCTGAACGGCCTGGAGGAAACCATCAACCGCGAGCAGCTTCTGTTCGGCATCAATCAGGGCGGTATCCTGGCTGATGTTCGGATTGAGCACGCGAAGCGGATTTCCGAGATGGAGGGGCTGGCCGGCTACGCGGTCGGCGGTCTGGCCGTCGGGGAATCGCACGAGGAAATGTACCGGATCCTGGACGAAACCGTACCTTATCTGCCGAAGAACAAGCCTACCTATCTGATGGGCGTCGGAACCCCGGCCAACATCATCGAGGGTGTTTACCGCGGCGTGGATTTCTTCGACTGCGTACTGCCCGCGCGTAACGGGCGTCACGGTCATGTCTACACGGACCGCGGCAAGCTGAACCTGTGGAATGAGAAATACAAGCTGGACGACCGTCCCATTGACGAGAGCTGTGACTGTCCGACCTGCCGGCATCACAGCCGTGCCTACATCCGCCATCTGCTGAAGGCAGGCGAAATGCTCGGCATGCGTCTCTGCGTCATTCACAATCTGTATTATTACAACAAGCTGATGGAGCGTATCCGTCTGGCCTTGGATGAGGGCCGCTTCGAGAGCTTCCGCCGGGAGCGGCTGGACGGCTATCAGGAGCTTGGATTGTAAAAAAACTGTGACCAACGTGCTTCTGTCTTGACGGATAGAAGCACGCAAGCTATAATATCTAAAACCCATACGAAAGAGGATTTTGAAAATGCAATTATTTACTGTTTTGCTGGATGCCGCCACCGCGGAGACACCTACCCAGAGCCCCTGGACGCTCATTCTGATTTACGTTGCTTTTATCGCTTTGCTGTATTTCCTGATGTTCCGTCCTCAGCGCAAACGTCAGAAGGAGCAGGAGCAGATGCAGTCCAGCGTGCAGACCGGTGACTGGATCCTGCTGAACAACGGAATGTACGGTAAGGTTGTCAACCTGATCAACGATTGCGTTATCGTAGAATTCGGCACCAACAAAAGCATCATGATTCCTGTGCTGCGCAATCAGATTGCTGCCAAGACCGAACCCGATCTGACCCCTCATGTGGTTGACGAGAAGGCTGTTGCGCCCGAGAACCCCATCGTAGCCGATGATGTTCCCGCCGCCAAGGACGGTCTGGATGACTATGACCGCTACATTCTGGAGCAGGGTGCCAAGAAAAAGAAGCGCCTCGGCAAAAAGAACGAAGAATAAGTTAACGAAACACCCGACAGTCGGTACGCCTGCTGCCGGGTATTTTTTCCGTCTGACGCGAGGGAAAGCATGGCTCACCCGGACGCGAGGAAAGAAAAGGAAAGAGAAGGAAAGTATGCATACAAAAAGCCGAAGAGGAGCGATTCCTCTTCGGCTTAGTTTTCTTCTGTGATTACTTGGTGATGTCGGGGATGACAGCGCCCTTCTTGCGGCGGGAGAAGGCCAGCGCGAGCAGCGTGATCAGGGAAGCGCCGCCGGCCGTACCGATAGCGGCATAGGTCAGATTGCGCGTCTTGGCGCTCAGCTGACCGAAATCAACCGAAATCTTTACGAAGGGTACGCCGTCGGACATGTCGATGCTTTCCACCTTGCCCTCGATACCGTTGACGGTAACCTTCATGTCCTTGGCCAGATCATAGCCGTCCAGCGGGGAGATGACCGCCCACATGCGGTAGTAGCGGCCCTTCTGGAACACGAGGTCGCTTTCCTCGCCAAAGCGCATTTCCTCATAGCTGACACCGTCGTCGGAGAACTCGTAGTGGAGGTTGACCTCGGCGCATTCAAGCTGATAGCCGCTGTTATCGGGGATGGTGTAGAAATCGCTTCTGGGCGATGCACCGATAACGGGGCGGGAGACGTCGTTCAGAACGATATCGCTGACGGTGCCGAGCATAATGGGCTCGAACACATATTCGGCGCTGACGTAGGTCTGTCCTTCAAATTCCGTACGGCCGATGACCGCAGCGGGACGGCCGTTGATCATAACGGTGCAGTCCTCGGCGATCTCGTAGGCGCGGTCCGCCAGGAAGCCGACAACAAGCTTGTGATAATAGCCGCAGCGGAAGGGCAGGTAGTTATAGCCCTCGGCCAGAGGCTCCTTCATCTTATGATAGTCAACGCCATCGCGGGAGTAGTACCAATGCAGCGTGGTTTCGGCTCCGAAAAGACTGTAATTCGCGTCCTCGGGAAGCGTATAGGTCTCGGTTTCATAGTCCTTGCCGGGAACAGGCTCAGGAATGCCGGTGACGGAGAGCTCGGTGATAGTGCCCTTCAGCAGAGAGGGGAAGAGGCATTCGATGACGAGCATGTCAGCGTAGGTGCCGTTTTCGGAATCGATGGCGTCTGTGAAGCCCCACTGGACAGTGCAGCAGAGTCTGCCGTTTACGGTGCTGACAGTGTTGTCACTGAAGACCGAGGCGGTGTCGGAGAGGACGCGCATGCAGCACTTGTAGAAGAAGCCGGGCGCAAAGAGCTCATCATCGGCCATTTCGCGGAAGCTGTCACCGTCCTCGGAAACGAACCAGCGGACGGTCTTGGTGCTGTTGTAGTAAGGACGGACATAGTAGGCGCCGTTTGTCAGAGTGGGCGTGAAAACATCGGTATAATTGGGGCTTTCACCGACGGCGGGCTCATCCGGGATGACCAGGTCCACGTTCATGATGGTGGTGCGGGACATGGGGGAGAAGTAACAGGTGACGGTGGCGTAATTGTGCTCTTTATTGATTTCGACCTGCGCGTCATAGCCGTTGACAGTAGCGCTGACGGAGGAGGCGAAGTAGTATCCCTCGTCCGGCTCGAACAGGGAGACCATCTTGTAGTAGCAGCCGTATTCGAAGCGGAGGTCATCGTGCTTCATGCTTTCCCAGGTCTGATTATCCGAGGAGTAATACCAGTTCAGGTAGGTGCCGGCGCCGGTAACATGGAGGCCCTTGGTGCTCAGGGTGAACTGATTGTAATCCGGATATTCACCGGGCGTGGGGACGCTGATACCGGTTACGGTAATTGCGGAAATTGCTTCGGCCGCATGAACGGCGGTGGGCAGCATATTTAAAATGAGTAAAGCGGCCAGAAGAACAGCCGCAATCCTGCGAGAAAAGTTCATTCTCAATCCTCCTTGCAAAAAGATAACTATATTATACTATATTTTGCGTGTCCTTGTAAAGGGGAGAGCGCTCAGCTGCACGGTCTGTCCGGGCGTAGGAGACGGTCCGGGCAAGCACCGGAGGAAAAAGCTTTCGAAAAATGTCTTTTACCCCTTGACGAAAACGTGCGTTTTCAGTATAATACTCCTTGTGCTTAAAAAAATAAGACCCCGATTGTGTCAGCACAATTGACCGATAGAGGGGAGGGTAGAAGATATGTCTAGCGTAGTCGTTAAAGATGGCGAATCTCTGGATAGCGCGCTCCGTCGCTTTAAGAGAAACTGTGCGAAAGCCGGTATCATGCAGGAAGTGCGTAAAAGAGAACATTACGAGAAGCCCAGCGTCAAGAGAAAGAAGAAGTCTGAGGCTGCCAGAAAGAGAAAGTATAACTAATGCAAAAAAGCCTTGGTCTCCTGACCAAGGCTTTATTGTTAAAAAGTGACGCTGTTTCTCCGCCCGGACAGAAAAACGTCGGGCAGGAGTATTTATATTGAAGAAGGGAGCGCCGGTATGGGTAAGGTTCTGGTTATCGCAGAGAAGCCTTCCGTGGGCCGTGACTACGCCAGGGTGCTTGGCTGCAGCGGTAAAGGCGACGGCTGTCTGATCGGTGAACACTACGTGGTCACCTGGGCGGTCGGCCATCTGGTCGAGCTGTCCGCGCCTGAGGTTTACGGCGAGCAGTATAAGCGCTGGAATCTGGCGGATCTGCCGATCATGCCCGAGCGCTTCCGGCACGAGGTCATCGCCTCTTCGCGCAAGCAGTTCAACCTTGTGAAGGAATGGATGAATTCGGATCAGATCGATTCCATTATCTGCGGTACCGACAGCGGGCGTGAGGGCGAACTGATTTTTCGCTATATTTATTACATGGCCGGCTGCAGGAAGCCTTTTTCCAGACTGTGGGTGTCCTCTATGACGGAGGAGGCCATCAGCGCCGGCTTTAACGCCATTAAGCCCGGATCGGACTACGACCGCCTGTATGAGAGCGCGCGCTGCCGCAGTGAGGCGGACTGGCTGGTAGGCATGAACGGGACCCGCGCCTACACCAAGCGCTTCGGCGGACAGGGTGTGGTGCTTTCGGTCGGTCGTGTACAAACGCCGACCCTTGCTATGATCGTCAACCGCCAGCAGGAGATCGACGCCTTCGTGCCGAAGGATTATTACGAGGTCAATCTGCAGCACGATAAAGAGGGACAGGGCTTTTCCAGCCGTTATTTCCGCCTGGAGGAGGACGGTAAGTCCCGCAATACCCGGGTGGATGAAGCCGGGCAGGCGCAGGCCATTCTGGACAAAGCAGCCGCGGCGGGACAGGCCCGTGTGACGAAGATCACCAAGACGCCCAAAAAGGTATCGCCGCCGCTCTTGTACGATCTGACGGAGCTTCAGCGCGACGGCAACCGCAAGCTGGGCCTCTCGGCCAATCAGGTGCTTGAAATCGCGCAGGCACTGTATGAAAAGCATAAGCTGCTGACTTATCCGCGAACGGACAGCCGCTATCTGAGCGATGACATGAAGACCGTGATCCCCTCCACGCTGAAGGCAATTTCGGTAGGGGAGCTGGAGAGCTTGGTGAGCGGAATTCCTCAGCCGCTAAGCTTTTCCAAACGCATCATCGACAATTCGAAGATCACCGATCATCATGCTATCATCCCGACCACCAAACGGCCCAATCTGGACAGTCTGTCCGATTTGGAACGCAAAATTTATCTCCTTGTCTGCAGGCGTCTGATCGAGGTATTCTATCCGCCTTACGAATACGAGGTAACGGATGCGGAGCTGGAGGCGGGCGGTGAGAGCTTTTTTGCCCGCGGACGCATCGTCAAGGCTCCGGGCTTTACGGTCGTTTCCGGCCAGAAGGGCGCTTCAGGCGATGATGAGGATGAGGACAGCGGACAGCTGCCTGCATTGAAAAAGGGCGAGACCGTGGTCATCTGCGGCGGAGAGCTGCAGAAGAAGCAGACGCAGCCTCCCAAGCCTTTTACGGAGGCAACGCTTCTGACGGCCATGGAATATGCCGGCAAGTATATTGAGGATGAGGCTGCGAGGGAAAAGCTTCTTGAGGAGATGGGCAAGCTTTCACTCGGAACGCCCGCAACGCGAGCGGCCATCATTGAACGCCTTCTGAAGGTCGGCTACATCACCCGAAAGGGCAAGAGTCTGCTTCCGACCGAAAAGGGCAAGGAGCTCATCCGCATTGTGCCGGATCAGCTGAAGAGTCCGGAGATGACGGGCAAGTGGGAGCGCGCACTGGAGCATATTTATCAGGGCGGCATGGATCCGGTCCGTTTCATGGACAGCATCCGCCGCTACGTCGTTTATCTCGTGGATGACGCAAAGAACGCGCCTCCGGACCGTGCCCGCTTTGAGTCAAAGACGGAGCATCCGGCAGCTAAGAGCAGTCGGACACAGGACGCAGAGAAGGCGCAGCGCACGCCCAGAGTCGCCTACGGGACCTGCCCTTTGTGTAAGCAGGGCGAGGTTTACAAGAACAGCAAGGCCTTCTATTGCAGCCGCTTCCGCGAGGGCTGCAAGCTGACGGTGTGGCAGGATTGCCTGGACCGCTACGGTCTGAAGCTGGACGATGATATGATGAAGGAAGTGCTGGAGAAAGGGCAGAAGCGCATTTCGATGACTCAGCCTACCACGCACGAAAAAGGGGAGGCCACGCTTTGCTTTTCCGAGGGCGGCCGCCTGGATATCAAGGATTATCAACAGGTTTGAGGAAGGAGGAGAGTGCATGAGTCTGCGAGTGGTGCTGGGACCGGCCGGATCCGGGAAAACTGCCCTGTTTCTGTCAGAGCTTGCGGAAAAAGACCCGATGAGCCGGGTCTTCTACATTGTGCCTGAGCAGATGACGCTTTCCTCTCAGCAAAAGCTTCTGGAGGCAGTGCCGGGCCACGGTGTCATGAATACGGAGGTGCTGAGCTTCAACCGTCTGGC
>JAZRWR010000016.1:0-37262 GCA_045599825.1 Bianqueaceae bacterium
CGCCGCAGCTCACGCACTTATTCTGAATGATTTTGCCGCTGCCGCTGCAATAGGAACAGGTACGCATAGATGTCATCATGCCGAACATGCTCTGCTGCTGCACACGGACCTGACCGGTGCCTCCGCAGTTAGAGCAGGTCTGAGGCTGTGTGCCGGGCTTGCAGCCGTTGCCGCCGCAGGTAGAGCAGGTATCGCTTACGCGGACATCGATGTTCTTCTTGCAGCCGAAAGCGGCTTCCTCAAAGCTGATATCAATGCGGGTCTGCACATCGTTCCCGCGGCGGGCACCGCTACGGGAGCCTGAACGGGAAGAATTGCCGAAGATATCGCCGCCGAAGCCGAAGAAGTCGCTGAAAATATCACTGAAATTCGTATAATCGAAGCCCTCAAAGCCGGTGCCGCTGCCGCCGTAGGCCGGGTCAAAGGCAGCATGTCCGAACTGGTCGTATTTGGAGCGCTTATCCGGATCGGATAAAACGCCGTAGGCCTCGGAGGCTTCCTTGAACTTTGCCTCGGCTTCAGCGTCGCCGGGATTCATGTCGGGATGATATTTCTTTGCCAGCGCACGGTAAGCCTTCTTGATTTCCTGGTCCGTGGCGCCCTTTGCGACGCCGAGAACCTCATAATAGTCTCTTTTATCTGCCATGTTGCTCTCATCTTAAAAACGGCACAGAAGGGAAAGGACGACCTTTCCCTTCTCCGTATGTATTTGTGTTAGATTTCGCGGAAGTCAGCATCAACGACATCGGGGCCGCCCTGAGGGCCGTTGCCGCCGCCGTTGTAGTTGCTGTAGCCGCCGTTATCGCCGTTAGACCATTCAGCACCGCCGCCGTAGCTCTGGCCGGCGTCGCCCTGAGGCGCGGACTGCTGATACATCTTGGTGGCCATATCGTTCAGAGCCTTGGTCAGGCTCTCAGTACCGGCCTTAAGCTCAGCGCAGTCAGCCTCGGAAACATTGTCCTTGGTGCGCTCCACGAGAGCCTTCAGCTTGTTAAGCTCTTCCTCAATGCGGGCCTTGTCGGAAGCGTCCATCTTGTCGCCCACCTCTTCGATGGTCTTTTCGGTCTGGAAGACCATGGCGTCGGCCTCGTTGCGGGCCTCGATGGCTTCCTTGCGCTTCTTATCCTCCTCAGCGTACTTCTCCGCTTCCTTAACGGCCTTATCGACTTCTGCATCGGACAGGTTGGTGGAAGCCGTGATGGTAATGTTCTGCTCTTTGCCGGTGCCCAGATCCTTCGCAGTAACCTTAACGATACCGTTGGCGTCGATGTCGAAGGTTACTTCGATCTGAGGAATACCGCGGGGAGCCGCAGGAATGCCGTCAAGACGGAACTTGCCGAGGGTCTTGTTGTCACGGGCCATGGGACGCTCGCCCTGGACGACGTGGATATCAACGGCGGTCTGGTTGTTTTCGGCGGTGGAGAATACCTGGCTCTTCTTGGCGGGGATGGTCGTATTGCGCTCGATCAGAGGCGTCGCAACACCGCCCATGGTCTCGATACCGTGGGTAAGAGGCGTAACGTCAAGCAGCAGGATATCGCCGGCACCGGCTTCGCCGGAAAGCTTGCCGCCCTGGATGGCTGCACCGAGCGCAACGCATTCGTCGGGGTTAAGGGCCTTGGAAGGCTCCTTGCCGGTGATCTTGCGGACCGCTTCCTGAACCGCAGGGATACGGGTGGAGCCGCCGACCAGCAGGACCTTGTCAAGCTGGGCAGTGGTAAGACCGGCGTCGTTCAGCGCGGTGCGGACAGGACCGACGGTGCGCTCGACCAAATCAGCCGTCATGCGCTCGAACTCGGCACGGGTAAGAGATACGGCCAGATTTTTGGGACCGTCTTCATTCGCATAAATGAAGGGGATATTGATCTCGGTGCGGGTCATGTTGGAGAGCTCCTTTTTGGCGTTCTCGGCCGCATCGCGCAGACGCTGCATGGCCATCTTGTCGCCGGTCAGATCAATGCCCTCTTCCTTCTTGAACTCGGATACAAGGTAATCGATGATGCGCTGGTCAAAGTCGTCGCCGCCCAGATGAGTGTCGCCGCTGGTGGCCAGAACCTCGATAACGCCGTCACCGATGTCGATCAGAGAGACATCGAAGGTGCCGCCGCCGAGGTCATAAACCAGGATGGTCTGCTCGCTTTCATTGTCCAGGCCGTAAGCCAGCGCGGCCGCAGTGGGCTCGTTGATGATTCGCTTAACATCAAGGCCGGCGATTCTGCCTGCGTCCTTGGTGGCCTGGCGCTGTGCGTCATTAAAGTAAGCAGGAACGGTGATGACCGCCTCCGTGACGCTTTCGCCCAGATAGCTTTCAGCGTCATTCTTCAGCTTCTGCAGGATCATCGCGGAGATTTCCTGAGGAGTGTAGCTTTTGCCGTCGATGTAGGTGCGCTCGTCGGTGCCCATCTTTCTCTTGATGGAGCGGACAGTCTTGTCCGGATGGGTGATCGCCTGACGCTTGGCCAGGTCGCCTACCAGACGCTCGCCAGTCTTACTGAAGGAAACGATGGAGGGCGTGGTACGTCCGCCTTCGGGATTGGTGATAACAACAGGCTTGCCGCCTTCCATAACGGCAACACAGGAGTTGGTGGTTCCTAAATCGATACCGATAATTTTGCTCATTGCTTGTAATTCTCCTTAATTTTAGCTTTATATGAATGAATTCCGCAAGGGAATTTAATTCGCTACTTTGACCATCGCCGCGCGCAGCAGCGTGTCGTTGTACATATAACCGGTCAGAAGCACGGCGACGATTTCATTTTCACCGTACTGCTCATCGTCCACATGCATGACAGCGTTGTGAAAATGAGGGTCGAACTGCTGACCGAGACATTCGATCGGGGTGATGCCGAGACCCTTGAGGGCCGTCATCATCTGCTGATAGGTCATATGAACGCCTTTCACAAAGCCATCCTCGGGGTCCTTGGCGGATGCGAGGGCGCGTTCGAAGGTGTCCACGACGGGAAGCACGGCTTCAATCGCGTACGAAACGCCGCGTCCGAAGGCCTGTTCCTTTTCCTTTGTGGTGCGTTTGCGGTAGTTGTCATATTCCGCAAGAGTGCGAAGATACTGGTCCTTGAGCTTGTCAAGCTCGGCCTTTGTTTCATCCGGCGCGGGTGCCGCTTCTGCTGCCTGCTCGCTTTCGACTGTCTCCTGAACGGGCTCCTCAGCGTTTTCGGCGCTTTCCTGCATCTCCTCTGCCTTCTTTTCTTCTTCTGTCATTCCTGAAAACCTCCTTCTTGCGGGTTTTGATTATATTGACTGTCAAACAACAGCGGGAAATCGTTGGCGAGATGCCGAAGCGATCCGACCACGCGGTTGTAATCCATTCTCATGGGACCGACTACACTGATGGAACCGAGCTCCATATCCTTGTAGCGGTAGGTGGCGGTGATGACACTGCAGTCCGAAAGCTGTTCGACCTTGTTTTCAGAGCCGATGGCGATACGCACCTGTCCTTCCTCGGGATCCGGTCCTTCGGCCTCGATATCAGGCTTTACCAGACGCTTGACCTCATCCTTGCGCTGCAGAAATTCCATGAAGCCGCGGGCGCGGTTGACATCGGAAAATTCAGGGAAATTCAGCATGTTGGATGCGCCGGAGGTATAAACGCCGACGTCATCGACGCCCTGAAGCGTATCATGCAGCGCCTCCATAAAGGAGTCCATCATGCCCTCATCCATATGCGTTTCTTTCTTGATTTTGGTAAGAAGCGAAAGATTGATGTCACTGAGTGTCAGGCCGTTTAGCTCCTCGTTCAGCTTATCGGTCAGGCGGTTGATCCCCTCCTGCGTATAGCCGCTGCGGACCGGAATGATGTGGTTGCGCACCATGTTGCCGTCAGTAATAGCGACGAGAACGACCGACTGATCATCCAGGGGTACCAGCTGAAGATGCTTCAGCCGACTTTTGGTAAGATGCGGCGTCGTAACGATGGTCGTATATTGCGTGACCGAAGCCAGAAGATCACCGATTTCGCGCAGCAATGAATCAAGCTGCATGGATTTGTTCGACAAAATGGAACGGATGACCTCCCACTGCTCGTCCGATACGCTTTCCTTCTGCATCAGCTCATTGACATAGAGGCGATAGCCCTTGGCGGAAGGAATGCGACCGGCAGAGGTATGAGGCTGTTCAACAAGACCCAGTTCTTCCAGATCAGCCATTTCGTTACGAATGGTAGCAGAGCTGATTCCGAATGGAAAACGTTTGGAGATGGTGCGGGAACCGACAGGCTCAGCCGTTTCCAGATAATTCATGATGATAGCCTGCAGAATCTGCAGCTGCCGTTCACTGATATCCATGGCTCCTTCCTTTCTGAAGTTATGGAGTTGAATTCCGAAAGCGGTTGTTAGCACTCGCACGCACGGAGTGCTAACACCATCTAATAAAATAGCACCTGACTGAAAAAAAGTCAAGTGCTAAAATGCTTAATCCAGTAAAAAAGAGGCAAAAACACGGTTTCCAAGGTCGGTGCCGCGTTCACTGAGGAACAGATAGCCGCCCTCCTCCGTCAAAAGCTCCTGCTGCTTTAAAGAAGCGATCACAGGACCGAAAACCTCATCGATGTTCTGTCCGAAGGCTTGCTCGAAGCTATTTTCGGAGATGCCCTTCGTTTTCCGGAGCCCGAGGAACATAAACTCCTCCATAGCCTCCTTTCGGCTCAGGATTTCCTGATCAACGCGAAAGAGGGCCGGATTATTGCAGCTGTTCAGATATTCAGTGAAGCTGTCGGTGTTCCTGTAGCGGAACTCCTGATTTTCTCTGCGGACGAAGGACGAGGCGCCAAGACCGAAGCCGAAGTAAGGGACACGCTCCCAATAGCCGAGATTATGAAGGCTTTCATAGCCTTCCCTAGCGAAATTGGAGATCTCGTATTGATGAAAACCGGCTTCCCCGAGAAGCTCCCGGGTCAAACGGTACATCTCCCGCTCACATTCTTCGGAAGGAAGATCAAGAAGACCATTCCGGTTCTCCTCGAAAAAGGGTGTTCCAGGCTCCACGATCAGACTGTAGCATGACAAATGCTCCGGCTGAAGTGAAAGAGCCGTATTCAATGTCTCCCTCCACTGTCTCAGGCTTTGGTCCGGCAGGCCCATCATCAAATCAATATTTATATTTTCAAAGCCGCACTCACGCAGAAGATGAAACTGAGCAATGGCCTCCTCTGAGCTATGAATGCGTCCCAGGCGCTTCAGCAGTGCATTATCAAATGACTGAATTCCAAGGCTGACCCGGTTAAAGCCTGCCTCGCGCCAGATTCGGGCCTTTTCAGCGTCAAAGGTGCCGGGATTAGTCTCCAGCGTGATCTCCGCATCTGGCAATAGCACAAAGGAAGAACGAATCAGCTGAAGAAGCGCGGATAGCTCATCCGCAGGCATCAGCGATGGCGTCCCGCCGCCGAAAAAGACACTGCGGAGCGTAAAGGCTCCTTCTTCCGAAACAGCCTTGATTTCTTCTTTCAGCGCCTTCAGATAGGCACGGTGCATCTCCTTCGACCCGGGAAATGAAAGAAAATCGCAATAGGCGCATTTCCGAACGCAGAAAGGAATATGCACATAGATTTCACAGGGAGAACTCATTCAATAGACTCCAGAATCAGGTCGCAGATGACATCAGCGGCGAAATCAAGCCGCTCGGAATTTGCGATAAAGGCTACGTATGGGTCATAAACAGTGGTAAACAGATAATCGAAGGCAGGAATTCCGCTCACGCAAAAAGCGGTAGGATACAGCTCCTCCTTGCCGTTATCAATAAGAGTACGGATGATCACCTCATCGGAACTGCTTTGCGCCTTCAGATATGCCTCGATTTCCGCAAGCCGCTCCGTACCGAGCACCTCATCAAGAGGGATAAAATAGTAGTTCATACCCATCGCCTCAATGTTCTTTTTGCTCGAAATGATACAGTCAAGCTCCCCGGCGCTGACCATCGCGATAATCCGGCTGACAGAGGCCTGGATCTGCTCCTGGAAAATGGGGTCGTCGCCGTAATCCTGCAAGATAGAAGTCGTAAACTTTTTGTCGCCGAGGCGCACGGAATAGCGTTCGTTGATTCGGTCCTCAAGCTCTTCGCAGTGGACGTCATCGATATTAGAGGCAAAGACACAGAACTCAAGTCCGACCTCGGCCGGCGGATTCCAGATATAGTGGTTAAGCGCCCAGAAAAGTACAAAAATCAGAAAGAGCCCCGACACGATCGGCACCCAGTAATAGCTTGCGATATGCTGGACCTTCTCCTTGAAGCTCATCTTCGCGAAAGCTTCTCTTTCGTGCTCTTTATCTACCTTCAGCATTTGATTCCTCCTTGCGGCGCTTTCTGACGGAGCCGAAGACGAAATCGAGCACCTGAGAAAGCGTGCGCAGCTGTTTTACCTGAATATGCTTTAAGCTCTTCAGGGTATTTTCGTGCACCGCGCCCTCGGGCACGATCACCGTATCAAACATCATACGGTCCAACTCACGGACCATGAGCTCCATGGACGGCACGCGTCTCAGCTCACCCGTTAGACCGACATCACCGATGAACACGAGTCCACCGCTGATGGGCGCGGAAAGTGAAGATGATACCATGGAGCAAATCGCTGCAAGGTTGGCGGACGCCTGGGAAAGCTTGAGGCCGCCGCAGGTCTTGACTACAACGTTCTGATCATACAAAGACAGGCCTCCCCGCTGCTCCAGGATCGAAATCAGCGTGGCAAGCTGCTCGCGCTTCATGCATTCGGAAATACGTGTCGGATAAGGCGTAAAGGAGCGGCTGACAAGACTTTCCACTTCGGCAACGATGGGACGAGTGCCCTCCTTCAGCGCGGTGAGTGCCGTACCGCTGACGCGGCTTTCACTGCTGCGGCGGGTCATGAAATATTCGGATGGATTGTCAATGGGACGGAGACCGTCCTCCTCCATCGTGAAAAAGCCCATTTCTCCGGTGCTGCCGAAGCGGTTCTTGCTGGCAGAAAGGATGCGGAGTTCTTCATCGCTGTCGGCTTCCATGTAAAGGACGGTGTCGACCATATGCTCGAGAGTACGCACACCGGCCAGTTCGTCCTCTTTCGTTAACTGACCTGCCATGAAGACCGCACAGGGGTGCTCGGGGTTTTTCGCGAGAGCGATCAGAGCGTTCGTGCATTCGACCGTCTGGGTAGGCGTTCCCGGGCGAGAGCTGAATTCGACCAGTGAAAAAGTCTGGATACTGTCGACAATGATCAAGGCGGGAGAAACATTCTGAGCGGAGCCGAGAACATCGTTCATGCTGTTGGTGGACTGCACCCACAAAAGCTCAGGAATATCCGGCAGAATGCGCTCGGCGCGTTTCCGAAGCTGCGCCTCGGACTCCTCACCGGACACATACAGGACCGCTTCACCTTTTTTTGCGCATTCGTAGGCCACACGCATCAAAAGCGTGGATTTGCCTGCGCCTGGCTTTGCTGCGATGATAGATACCGAATCGCGCGTGATGCCGCCGCCCATCACACGGTCAAGCTCACACAGGCCGGTGACCAGACGGTCACTCGCACTAACGGAAACGGAGCTGAGCTTCTTCAGACCAGTCCCCTGTGACGCGCGGACGTTCTGACCGGAAGCCGCAGAAGCCGCTGTAAGCGCTTCATGCTCCTCGAGCGTATTCCAGCTTTGGCAGGACGGACACTGTCCCATCCATTTGGCACTTTCGTAACGGCATTTCGAACAAATATATATCAGTTTAGCTTTTGCCATAGCACTCCTTAGAACTTAAATAAGGAAAAAACCTTTTTCAGGACTGAAATCAAGAACGACCTCATCGCCCTGCCTAAACGAAGCGTTGAGTGCCGCGTCAGCCAAAAGATTTTCCACCTTGTCCTGGATCGTCCTGCGAAGCGGACGCGCACCGTAAGCAGGATCAAAGCCAAGCCGCGCGAGCTCATCGAGAGCTGCGCCCTCAGCACGAAGACCGATATGCAGAGCCTCCTCGGTACGTTTTACCAGACGCTTGAAAAGAAGCTCGGCAATCTGCCGGACCTCCTCGGAATTCAGCTGACGGAAGACAAGCGTCTCATCGATTCGGTTCAGGAATTCCGGCCTGAACAGGCGCTTGACCTCTTCCATAACATTGCGCTGCATGGCCTCGTAGAGGCTTTCGCTGCTCTTATCGGCGGAAAAACCGAGAGACTTCGGCGCCACAATGCTGCGTGCGCCCACATTGGAGGTCAGGATGATGACTGTGTTTTTGAAGTCGACCGAGCGGCCATGACTGTCGGTAATATGTCCCTCATCCAGCACCTGCAGCAGAATATTGAATACATCGGGATGCGCTTTCTCGATTTCATCGAACAAAACGACCGAATACGGATGACGGCGGATCTTCTCCGCAAGCTGTCCGCCCTCCTCGTAGCCGATATAGCCCGGTGCCGAGCCGATGATCTTGGACGCGCTCTCCTTTTCCATATACTCGGACATATCCAGTCGGATGAGAGCCTTCTCATCGCCGAAAAGCGTTTCAGCCAGAGCCTTGCACAGCTCGGTCTTGCCAACGCCTGTGGGACCCAGGAAGAGGAAGGAGCCGATCGGACGGCCGGGATCCTTAAAGCCCATGCGTCCGCGGCGGATGGCCTTCGCCAGAGCATTCACGGCTTCATCCTGGCCGATGACACGCTCGTGCAGCTGCTCCTCAAGCTTTTTCAGACGCTCGTTATCACTTTCGGAGAGCTTGGAAACGGGGATCTTGGTCCAGTCCGCGATGATGGAGGCGATGTCCTCGGCGCTCACACAGGCAGTCTGAGCGCTCACGGCTTTCTTGCCCTCGCGCAGCGCATCGACCAGTTCGGCCTCTTCCTCGCGATACACTCGGGCTTTATCCAGATGACCGGCCAGGACCTCTGCTTCCTTCAGTGCTCTTACATCGGTCAGACGGTTCTGCATACGTTCTTTTTCTTCATATTGAACCGCACCGTTCATGCGAACACGCGCACCGGCTTCATCCAGCACATCGATGGCCTTATCAGGCAGAAAACGGTCGTTGATGTAGCGGGCGGAAAGCCGCACCGCCTCTGAAACGGCTTCATCGGAGTAGGAAACATTATGATGCGCTTCCATGCGGGGAGAAAGCCCCTTCAGAATCGCGATGCAGTCATCCTCGGAGGGCTCCTCGATCAGGACGGGCTGGAAACGGCGCTCAAGGGCCTTGTCCTTTTCGATATATTTGCTGTATTCGCCTGGGGTGGTCGAACCGATCAGCTGAAGCTCTCCGGAAGACAAGGCCGGTTTCATAATATTGGCCGCGTCCAGCGAGCCCTCCGCGGAACCGGCTCCGACCAGCGTATGGATTTCATCAACAAAAAGGATGATATTGCCCTGCGACTTGACCTCGTCCAGGCATTTTTTCAGACGATCCTCGAATTCACCGCGGAACTTGGTTCCGGCCACCATCGCCGCAAGATCGAGCGAAAGCAGACGGTATCCGCGAAGTGCTTCGGGCACGTTTCCGAGCGCGAAGCGGGAGGCCAGTCCCTGCACCAGTGCAGTCTTGCCAACGCCCGGCTCGCCGGTCAGGCAGGGATTGTTTTTCGTGCGTCGGCATAGAATGCGGAGAACACGGCTCATTTCCTTTTCGCGCCCGATAAGCGGATCAAATTTGCCCAGAAGGGCTTCCTGACAAAGATCCTTGCTGAAATCCAACAGCACAGAGGGCTGACGGTTTTCCTCGGAGGGCGCCGGTGAAAGCTCGGAAGCACTGAAGCCCAGCTTCGCACAGAACTTTTTTAATAAGGCCTCGGCATGATCTCCCAGAATGTTCAAAAGCCGGACAGCGAGATTATCACCGTCGCGAAGAAGCGCGATCAGAATATGCTCAGTGCCGCACAGCGTGGTGCCCATATAGGCAGCCTCGCGCTCGGCAGCATCCAGAATATCGCCTGTTTTCGGTGATACAAAGAAGCCTGCACGGGTAAAGGGCTCCGCGTCCGCAGGCTCAGCATCGGCAAGAAGCGCAAGCAGCTCATCCTCGGAAATGTCTTCCTCACGAAGAAAGGCTCCTGCAACACTTTCACTATTTCGCAGCAGGCCGATCAGAAGGTCCTCGGCGCCGATGTAGCCCTTGCCGCGTTTGCGCGCGAAGGCCTCCGCGTCGTCCATCACCGCCTGCCATTGCGGAGAATATTTAGTATACATGGAATCTTACCTCCCCATGTTTCGGTTTCGTTCGAAAAGCCGGGCCAGAAACTGACCGGTATAGGAGTCGGTCATTTCCGAAAGCTCCTCCGGCGTTCCCCTGGCAATCACCTTGCCGCCCTGATCTCCTCCCTCTGGGCCGAGATCAATGATATAGTCGGCACATTTGATGACGTCCATATTGTGTTCGATGACGAGCACGGAGTTTCCGTTGTCGACGAGCTGCTGCAGAATGTTGACAAGCTTGTGGACATCATAGAAATGAAGACCGGTGGTCGGCTCATCCAGAATGTAGAAGGTGCGGCCGGTCGAACGGCGCGAAAGCTCCGTTGCCAGCTTGACACGCTGCGCTTCTCCGCCCGAAAGGGTCGTAGAGGGCTGTCCGAGCTTAATGTAGGAAAGTCCGACATCATTCAGCGTCTGAAGCTTCTGACGAAGCTTTGGCAGATGCTCGAAGAAGCTGAGCGCCTCCTCTACAGACATGTCCAGCACATCAGCAATGCTCTTTCCTTTGTAAAGAACATCCAGGGTCTCACGGTTATAGCGTTTTCCGTGGCATACCTCACAGGGCACATAAACGTCCGGGAGAAAGTGCATTTCGATTTTGATGATGCCGTCGCCGGAGCAGGCCTCGCAGCGGCCGCCCTTTACGTTGAAGGAGAAACGTCCCTTGGAATAGCCGCGCATTTTGGAATCGGAGCAGCCGGCAAATACATCGCGGATCAGGTCAAAAAGGCCCGTATAGGTGGCGGGATTTGAACGCGGAGTACGGCCGATTGGCGACTGATCGATCACGATGACCTTGTCCAGGTTCTCGACGCCGCTGATGCTTTCGTAGGGACCGGGCTTGATGCGCGCGTGATTGAGCTTTCGCGCCAGGATCTTATAAAGAATTTCATTGACAAAGGTGCTTTTTCCGCTGCCGGAAACACCGGTCACACAGGTGAAAACGCCCAGAGGAATATCAAAATCGGTACCCTTCAGGTTGTTCATGCGCGCGCCCTTCAGGTGAAGCCAGGCTTCTCCAGGCTTGCGTCGTTCGGAAGGAACGGCGATTTGCCGACGTCCGCTCAGATAGTCTCCGGTCAGGGAGTCGGGGCAGGACATCACCTCGGCCGGCGTACCCTGGCAAACCAGGCGCCCACCGTGGATACCCGCGGCCGGACCGATATCGATAATATGGTCCGCCTCCAGCATCGTATCCTCATCATGCTCCACGACCAAAAGCGTATTTCCAAGGTCGCGCAGCTGCTTAAGCGCCGCCAGCAATCTGGCGTTGTCCCGCTGGTGAAGACCGATGGACGGCTCATCCAGAATATACAGAACTCCCATCAGACCGGAGCCGATTTGCGTTGCCAGACGAATACGCTGTGCTTCACCGCCCGAAAGCGAGCCCGCAGCACGTGAGAGCGTCAGATAACCGAGCCCGACGTTATTCAAAAAGCTTAAACGAGCGCGGATCTCCTTCAGAATCTGCTTGCCGATCAGCTGCTGACGTTCGCTCAGCTCCAGCCGGTCAAACAATAGCTTCGCATCGCGAATGGATAGCTCCGTCACTTGCGAAATGGTCATATCCTGAAAAGTGACCGCAAGCGCCTCGGGACGCAGTCTCTGGCCTCCGCAGACCGGACAGGGCGTAATAGACATATACTCGTCGTATTCATCGCGGAAGCTTTCGGAGGTCATATTATAACGACGCATCATGGTATTGACGACGCCTTCGAAATTCATCTCGTAAGCGCGGTGTCCGAAGCGTCCGTCGTATTCCATCATAAAAGGCTCGCCATCCTTGTCGCCGAAGAGAATCAGCTGACGGATGTGTTCGGGCAGCTCCTTGAAGGGCGTATCCAGACTGAAGCCGTAGGCTTTTGACAAATGTCTGAAAATCTGACCCGAATAGCTGTCCTCTGAAGCGACCGAGCCCCAGCCGGGCGCGGAAATGGCGCCTTGGTTAATGGACAGCTCGGGATTCGGCACGATCAGCTCCGGGTCAATTTCGCGGATCACGCCGATGCCCGAGCAATTCGGACAGGCGCCGAAGGGGTTATTGAAGGAAAAGAGCCTCGGCTGAATTTCGGATATGCTGATACCGCAGTCCGGGCAGGCCAGATTCTGGCTGAAGGTCCGGCGGCTTCCGTCATACTCAAGCTCCGCAAGTCCGTCCGTGAGCAGCATCGCGTTCTCGAGCGATTCCGCAAGACGTTTCTCAATACCCGGACGGACAATCAAACGGTCGATAACGATTTCCACCGTATGCTTCTGGTTTTTATCGAGCTCAATGCTCTCCTCTAACTGATACAGGCTTCCGTCGATATATGCGCGGACATAACCGTTCTTCCTCGCCTTTTCAAGAAGCTTTTCATGCTGGCCCTTTCGGCCCCGGACGACGGGTGCCAATATCTGAATGCGGCTGCTCTCGGGAAGCTCCATGATGATGTCGCACATCTGATCGACGGTCTGCTTTTCAATAACCTTGCCGCATTGAGGACAGTGAGGGGTGCCGAGCCGCGCAAACAAAAGACGCAGGTAATCGTAGATTTCCGTCACAGTGCCGACAGTCGAACGCGGATTCTTGGAGGTCGTCTTCTGGTCAATGGCGATAGCCGGAGAAAGACCGTCAATGCTCTCCACTTCCGGCTTTTCCATCTGACCGAGGAACATACGGGCATAAGAAGAAAGAGACTCCATATAGCGTCTCTGACCCTCCGCAAATACCGTATCGAAGGCAAGTGAGGATTTTCCCGAGCCGGAAAGGCCGGGGATGACCACCAGCTTATTCCGCGGGATATCCACATCCAGGTCCTTCAGATTGTGCTCATTCGCACCGCGAACCCGTATCCATTCACTTTCCGGCATGAATACTTATTCCTCCAATTGATGTCTCAGATATACAATTTCATCACGCAGACGGGCCGCATCTTCAAAGCGAAGCTCCGCGGCAGCGCGCTGCATAGCCTTCTCGCGCAAAGCAATTTCTTTCTTGAGCTGCTTCGGCGTCATCGATTCGGCCAGACCGATGTCCTCGCCCTTCGGAGGCTTGTCGTCGACCGATTTGGTCACGGAAATGACCTCACGGACTTCCTTGACGATGCTCCGTGGTGTAATATGATGATCTTCGTTATAGCGGGCCTGGATATCGCGCCGGCGGTTGGTCTCCGTCAGCGCGCGCTCCATCGAGCCGTTCACTTCATCCGCATAGAGAATGACATGGCCGTTCACATTGCGGGCGGCTCGTCCGATGGTCTGAATCAGGGCCACATCGGAACGCAGGAAGCCTTCTTTATCGGCGTCCAGAATGCAGATCAGAGAAACCTCGGGAATATCAAGGCCCTCTCGCAGCAGATTGATGCCGACCAGCACATCGTAGACATCCGTACGAAGGTCGTGGACGATTTCGAGGCGCTCGATGGTATCTATATCGGAATGCAGGTAGGTGACCTTGATGCCGGCTTCCTTAAGGTAGTCGGTCAGGTCCTCTGCCATCTTCTTGGTTAATGTGGTGATCAGGGTCTTTTCGTGACGCTCCGTCTGCTGCCTGATCTGATCCAGAATGTCATCGATCTGTCCCTGAATGGGTTTAACTTCGACAAGGGGATCCAATAGACCCGTAGGACGAATGATTTGTTCGGCGGTATTGGCCGAAACGGATGCTTCGTAGGGTCCGGGAGTCGCAGACACGTATAAGACCTGATTCAGCTTGCTGTCAAACTCCTCAAAGTTGAGCGGACGGTTGTCCTTCGCGGAAGGAAGTCGGAAGCCGTAATCCACAAGTGTTGTCTTGCGGGCGCGGTCACCGTTATACATACCGCGGACCTGCGGAATTGTCATGTGGGACTCATCGACGATCAGAAGAAAATCGTCCGGGAAATAATCCAGGAGCGTATAGGGCGTGCTGCCCTCCGCTCTTCCGGCCAGATGGCGGGAATAGTTCTCGATGCCGGAGCAAAAGCCTGTTTCGCGCAGCATTTCGACATCGAACTCCGTCCTTTGGCGAAGCCTTTGCGCCTCCAGCAGCTTATCCTGTGCAAGCAGCTCTTTGACACGGACCTCCAGCTCTTCTTCGATGCGTACGATGGCCTTCTGCATTTTTTCGGGAGCGATAGCGTAGTGCGAGGCAGGGAACAGAAGCATATGCTCGACCTGACCCAGGACCTGGCCAGTCAGAGAATCCAGTGTTACAATGCGGTCCACTTCGTCGCCGAAGAATTCCACCCGGTAAGCGGTTTTGGCCTCCCCTGCGGGTATGACGTCAAGGACGTCGCCGTGCACACGGAAGGTGCCTCGCTCCAAAACCATGTCGTTGCGTTCATACTGCAGCTCGACCAGACGCTTGATTACCTCATCTCGGTCGCGCTGCATGCCGGGACGCAGAGAGAGGGCCATGCTGTTATAGTCAATAGGATCGCCCAGACCGTATATGCAGGACACGCTGGCGACGATGATGACGTCCTTTCGCTCGCAAAGCGCGGCCGTTGCCGAATGGCGAAGCTTATCGATATCGTCGTTGATATCGGAGTCCTTCTCGATATAGGTATCGGTCTGGGGGATGTAGGCCTCGGGCTGGTAGTAATCGTAATAGGATACGAAATATTCGACGGCGTTTTCGGGGAAAATCTCTTTGAATTCACCGTAAAGCTGTGCAGCCAGAGTCTTATTGTGAGCCAAAACAAGCGTCGGCTTGTCCTGGGCCACGATCACGTTGGCCATCGTAAAGGTTTTGCCCGAACCGGTAACGCCCAGAAGAGTCTGGCGCTTCTGCCCGGCAGCATATCCTTGGTTGATGGAAGAAATGGCCTCCGGCTGGTCGCCGGTGGGTTCAAAGGGAGAATGCAACTTAAACGAACTCATACCTTAGAATTCAGCAGGAAGATACTGCGTATAGTCGATGCCAAGCCCGGTCGCGATGTCACGAAGCTCGCCGAAGGTCTTGGGATTCATCGGAATGCCCTCTGCAAGCTTCTTCTGCTCGCTCTCCAGCTCCTTTTCGCCGTGAATATAAACACGCTCGGCGCCTTCGGCGAGGGGTGTTTCGCGAAGCTCCTGCAGGAAGGTGCTCATATTGTCGCGAAGCGTTTTCTTGTCGCCGAAAACGGCATAATCAATCGCCATGAAGAAGTGTCCGGTGTTGCTCTTACCGTCGCCCAGATTGGAGTGATTGGAGGTGGGACCTCCGTTCAAAATACCGGTGAAAAGCTCGCAGATCAGACCGTAGCCGTAGCCCTTGTAGCCGGCCGTTTCTTCACCGGCGCCGCCGAGAGGCAGGATGCCGCCGCCCTGCTTCGCGATGATCGCGTCCAGAACGACCTTAGGACTGATGCTGACAGCACCCGTGCGGTCGATGGCCCAGCCGTAGGGCAGGTCCTTTTCGCGCTTGTTGTATACCTCCAGCTTACCGCGGGGAATAACGGTTGTTGCACCGTCGTAAAGGAAGGGCGTAGGATCGGCAGGCATGGAAAGCGCGATGGGATTGGAGCCGAGCATCGCCTTGCGGCCGAAGGTGGGCACCATGATCGCTTCTGAATTCGTCATGCAGATTCCGATCATGTCGGCCTCGGCAGCCATGCGGGTATAGTAACCGGCAATGCCGTAGTGGTTGGACTCCTTGACTGTTACCATGCCGATGCCGGTCTTCCGGGCCTTTTCGATGGCCATTTCCATCGCAGTCTTCGATACCAGCTGGCCCATGCAGTCGTGTGCATTGATGACGGCCGACACCGGGGTCTCAAATTCGATTTCGGGCTTGGCTTCGACCTTGACCATCTTTTCCTCGGTGATGGCCTTGTGGTAGCGGATCATGCGCTGCACACCGTGAGATTCGATTCCGTAAAGATCAGCCTTCGTAATGATTTCGGTGATGATCCGGCTCTCTTCTTCGGAAAAACCGTAGCCTTCAAAAATTTTGGCACAAAGAGCGAATACCTTCTGAAAATCAAAAAGCTTGTAAGAAACGTGTTCCATACTATTTCTCCTTAGATTTACTATTACACGGTATAGCCGCGATTAACCATTTCGATATTGCCGTTCGGACAGCGGTTGTAGCACATCCCGCAGGCAACGCAGTTCTTTTCGTCGATGCCGATGCAGTCGGTCCAGGCAATATAGGGCGCGAAGTCCGTGCAGATGGTTCTGCACAGCTGACAGCCCTCACCGCAGCCGCATTTCAGACAGCGTGAGGCTTCTTTTACAGCACTTTCATCGTCGCAGATGTCAAAGGCCTTCAGACGGTCGCCGATATAACCGCTTCGCTTCAGTACAGCTTCTTTTTTGACCGGAACAACGCCTTCGATCGGCATAATGACAGCCTGATCGCGCATAAGCTCTGCATCGGCTGCCGCTGCCAGGTTGTAGCCTCGGGCGATAGCCGCAGGCAGCGAACGGTTAGCAGACGAAGCCTCGACTCGGTACTCCGCATCTGCCTTCAGCAGAATACGCGCATTCCCGTCACTCAATATTGCTTCGTTATTATCAAAGCTTTCAAAAGTAAGGCCCGTATAGAGGATCACGCCGGACTTTTCGCACGCGCTCTTCTGTTCCGAAACAGAACGAAGCTTATCATTCAGCTTTTCGGCGGCTACAATTACGCGGGCGCCTTTCCGAGACGCCGCCAGTGCCCAATCCAACAGGTCCTGACCGGAGCCGTGAAGAAGAAGCGTGCGGCCTGAAAAGACTTCATCATCCGGGAAGACAAAGGCCTCTTCCTTTGTAAAGCAGCGAAGGACGACATCAAAGTGCTTCTTCAAAAGCTTTTCATCGGGTTCAGCTCCAAGCTCAAAGGCGACCCCCTGACCGACCAGAGCGGAAATGAGCGAATCGAGCGTTTCCCGGGGAAGGGTTCCGCAATCTGCCATGCTTCTCATGCAGCCGCCGGGCTCCCGGTTCTTTTCGTAAACAGTGACCATGTAACCGGCCGCTGCCAAAGCAGAAGCGGCAGAAAGACCCATGGCACCGGAGCCGACGACGGCCGCGCTCAGCCCGTTTCTAAGCGCCGGACTTGCGGGCTCGTCCCAGCCCTCCTCGTGCGCCTTCTTCAATACATATTGCTTCAGCTCCCTGATGTGAACAGGCTCACCGTATTCACCCAGTGTGCAGGCTTCTTCGCAGGGATGATGACAGGTATAGGCACAGATGCCCTGCAGTACGCCCTTCGTTCGGATCAGTTCATACGCGCCGCGGAAATCGCCTTCGGCAATTTTTGCGGTATAGGCCTGCACCGGTACGTGCAGCGGGCAGGCGGCCTTACAGGGACCGGACAGATTCGGCTGCATAATACGCGCATAGCCGTCGTAAATCGTCAATTCGGGCGCTGTTTTTACAGCCGGCACCAGCTTGCCGCAGAAATCGTCCAGCGACTCGTATCCGTGCCGGTCCATGTAGTCCTTCATGCCGGCGATCATCGGCCGGACGATATCGTAGCCGGAAATCAGGGTCTCCGAGCAAATGCCGACCAGATTGGCGCCGCAGAGGACGGTTTCAACTGCGTCCTTCCATGTGCGGACTCCGCCGGCCGCCATGATTTTCGGCTCCATTCCGCATACCTTTCGGATTTCATAGGTATCGCGCAGGGACAGCGGCTTCACCCAGCCGCCGCAGTAGCAGGACATGCTGATTTCGTCCTGCAGATGATAAACGGCCTTTTCAGGTTCTTCAATATTGATATCGGGGATGCCCAGACGGTTAGCCGTCCCGCCGACCGCATCGGCACCGGCCGCATAAAGGGCCGCCGCCACATGGGCAATGCCGCCGCCCTCCGGCGTCAGCTTAACAAAGAGCGGGATACGGATCTCCTGCTTTATAGCGCGGACGATTTCCGCAACGACCTCTGCCTGCTGTCCAAGAGAAGCACCCGTCTGCTTGGACGCCTGTTGGTTGCCTCCGCTCGTCAGATTGACGTTATATGACATGTTCGGGCAGCACATGTTCAGCTCGATGACATCGGCGCCGGCTTCCTCAAAGCGTCGGGCCATGTTGACCCAGCCGCTGACCCCTTCATCACCGGCATAGGTAATGTTGGCGAAGAGCTTCAGGTCATGAAGCACCTTTTTTGCGTCGGAAATGAGCTGAAGGCCCTGTTCAAAGGTCAGACGTTTTTCTGCGGTGAACGCGAGCGCGTTTTTCTCTTCAAACAAAGCGTAGCGGGGACGTCGGTTAATGTAGGGAGCCGGATCGATGGAAAGCTTGATGCTGGCTGCCGCCCAGCCTGTCTCCTCGATTCTCTGCAGCTGGCGAACGGTCTTGGTGGTAGGTCCGGAAGCGACAAAGAAGGGGTTCTTAAAGATAAGGCCGCCAACGCTTACCGGGATCGTAATCTCGTTCATAAATTTCCTTTCTGCCGGAATGAAAGATCAGCGGTTGTAGATATGTCTGCCTTCACGGGCAGATTCGTAAATCAGATTGATGACTTTAAGGGCCTCATAACCGTCGCGGCCGCGCAGTCCGATCTTGGCATCGGAATCGGCCGAAGCGCATTCCACAAAGTGGGAAATCTCGGCTACATAGCCAAGATTATACTTTTCATCGACAGCCGGACGGCTCCAGCCAAGCGTGGTCTCGGCCTTTTCTACCGTATAGCCGAAGCCCTCGGTGGAGAACGCACGGATGGGCGAGCTGAAGGTCAGATCGACATGCAGGCAGCCCTTGGTCCCGTAAAAATCGATATAATCCTCCATGCCTCCGCTGGTGCAGTAGTTGGCCTCAAGCTCCGCGACCGTACCGTCCTTGAAACGGATTAGGCCGCCGGCCCAGTCCTCGCCCTCCATAGTCCGGTGGATCAGATTGTTTTCGAGGCCGCCGCTCGTCATGCCTGTCAGACTGTCCCACTCGTTGTTCTTCAAAGCCAGCAGGAAGCCAACCGGATGAATGCCCAGATGAACCAGACAGCCGCCGCCGCAGAATTTAACGGTTTGCGCGAAGGGACTGTGGGAGCCGGAGTGGCATTCACGGGCGCGGATGAATTTTACTTCGCCGATTCCGCCCTCATCAATAAGAGAAAGGGCCTTGGAAAGCGCGGGACTGCCCAGCCAGTCCTCGGCATAATAAATATGACGGCCAAGTGCGTCAGCGGTCTCGACCATATCAAGTGCATCCTCGACAGTCGTGGCTAAAGGCTTTTCGCAGATGAGGTTATGTCCGGCCTTCATGGCCGCAAGAGCCGCATCGTGATGAAGAAAATTCGGCAGACAGATATCGACCAGATCACAATCGACGCTTGCAAGCGCCGTCTGATAGTCGTCAAAAAAACGGGCCTCGGTAAAACCGTAACGTTCCGCCAATGACCTGGCACGTTCCACCGCCTTGTCAATAATAGCCGTAATAATCACCTTATCCCTTAAGCGGGCATACGCGTCCGAATGCAGATCAGCCGAAAATGCGGCCCCGATAATCATAACTTTAAGCATTTACCATTCCTCCTCGGTAGTATGCGCGAAGGCATCTTCAATATAGTTCAGACAGTGCTCAACCATCAGTCCGAAGAGCTTTTCGCCCTTTTCCTTGGAAGCATGAGATGGCATGCCCCAGACGCCTGTCGGACTCAGCTTCAGAATAGAAGCGTAATTCATGTACTCACGCGGCACCTGCGGTACGAAATCGTTCTTCATCATCTCATCCGTATGAACCGTCTGCTCCTGCAGATAAAGAATAACAGATGTCTCTTCTTCCCCGGCGTGCAGGTCATTCCAGGGATCACCGTCCTCAACAGCCTTCATGGCCGGACTGGCGGGCGGCTCGAGCTTGATCACCTGAAGGCCGGAATTCATCGCATTGAGCTCGCGGATTGCGGGACCGGCCGCAAAAATGCCTCCGTGACCAAGCATGACAATGACCTTTTTAAAGCCCTGTCCCTTCAGACAGAGCACGATGTCAGAAAGCATTGTCATAAAGGTGGACGGACGCATCCAGACGCTGCCCTTCTTTCCCTTATGCTCCAGGCAGGTGCTGATGGGGAGGGGCGGCAGCACGTAGGCGGAAAGCCGTTCGCCTACGGCCCGCGACAGAGCGTCGATGATAAAATAATCCGTCCCGACAGGCAGATGCGAGCCATGCTGCTCGATGCTGCCGACCGGGATGATGACGGTATCCGTCCCGGATGAGGCAATCTCGTTGACCGTATTGAAATAACTGAGCATAAATATCTCCTTTCCGGCGAAAAGGTCCGCGGGCCGGTCTTTGCGCAAAAAAAAGCCAGCCTGTTCATGGGCACAGTATTTATCGTATTATATCACGTTCTCCTGTATTCTTCAACAAAAGCGCTAAATCTTTTGCTACTTGAAGGGATGGGCTGAAAATGATAAAATATAGATAAACCTAATGAAAGGAGTCCGCCTTAGATGCAGTTTTCAGTCAGCGGAATGAGCTGTGCAGCCTGCAGCGCCAGAGTCGAAAAAGCCGTCGCCGCCGTAAAAGGCGTGGATGCGGTCAGCGTCAATCTGTTAACGGCGTCTATGAGCGTTGAGGGCAGCGCCAAACCGGAGCTTATCTGTGAAGCAGTCCGCCGGGCAGGCTATCAGGCGGCCTTACTGACCAAAGGCGCAAGCGTTTCAAACGGAAACTCCTTGAAAAATGATCTCTGCCGGCTCCTGATATCGCTTGCCCTCCTCCTTCCGACTATGTATCTTTCGATGGGGCACGAGATGCTCGGCCTTCCGCTTCCCGGCTTTCTTGCCTCAGACAGGCTGCTGCGCGGGATCCTGTGCCTGCTTCTCTGTCTGAGCGTCATGATCGTGAACCGGCACTATTTCACGGGCGGTTTCCGGGCTGTAAAGAACGGAGCGCCCAATATGGATACGCTTGTCGCTCTGGGCGCCTCCTCTTCTTTCCTTTTCAGTGTCGTATGCCTCTTTTTTCCGAATGCCGAAAGCGGTGCGGAGCTGTATTTTGAGTCGGCCGCCATGATCCTGACACTCATATCCATCGGTAAGCTGATGGAGTCCTATTCAAAGGGACGCACCACAGACGCCTTGAAAAGCCTGGAAAAGCTTGCCCCTACCACTGCTTATCTGCTTGAAGACGGAGAAGAAAAGCTCGTCTCGGTCTCCGAGCTTGCCGTCGGCAGTATCTTTGCCGTCCATCCCGGCGAAATCATTCCCGTCGACGCTCTCATCCTGAAGGGCTATTGCTCCGTCAACGAAGCCGCCCTGACCGGAGAAAGCCTCCCGGTCGATAAAAAAGCCGGCGATGAGGTCTCCGCTGCAACTGTCAATCAGAACGGATATCTGGAATGCAGGGCCTTGCGAGTCGGCCCTGACACGGCTTATTCCGGCATCATTCGGCTGGTAAACGAAGCCGCCGCATCCAAGGCGCCCATCGCTCGCACGGCCGACAAGGCTGCCGGTATATTCGTACCGGCTGTCCTCGGTATCGCGCTTCTTACGCTTACGGTCTGGCTGATTCTGGGAAAATCCCTCGGATATTCGCTCTCGCGTGCCATCAGCGTCCTCGTTATCAGCTGTCCCTGCTCGCTGGGACTGGCCACGCCTGTCGCTGTCATGGTGGCCAACGGTATCGGCGCGAGAAATCAAATCCTTTTCAAGAATGCAGCTGCGCTTGAAGGGCTCGGACGCGTCAGGACCTGCGTCTTTGACAAGACAGGGACCTTAAGCATCGGCAGACCGCAGATTACCGCTGTAATGCCCGCCGAAGGAATCAGCCGTCAGACTCTCCTCCGGGCAGCCGTAGAGGTCGAACAAAACAGCACGCATCCTCTCGCACTTGCTGTACTCGATTACGCGAAAGAGATAAAAGCGGAAAAGGTACAAAGCTTCACCGAGTATCCGGGGCTCGGCGTCGAGGCCAAAAAGGCAGACGGCAGTATTTTACGCGGCGGAAACGCCGAATTCGCACAAAATGTTCCGTCAGCCTGCCTGGAAGCTGTCAGAAGTTCCGGAAAAACAGCTGTATATTTCACTCAGAATAAGCTTTATCTCGGCTGCCTGCTGCTCTCCGATGAGGCCAAGCCGGATGCCGATTCCGCCCTGGCCTATCTGAAGCAGCTGAAGATCAAAAGCATCATCCTGAGCGGCGATTCTGAGGCTGCTGTCAAAGCCTTCGCCGAACAGCACAAAATCGGGCAGTTCAACGGAAGCGTACGCCCGTCGGATAAAGAAAGCATTGTCCGGGATCTGCAGAATATTGCGCCCGTCGCGATGGTCGGTGACGGCATCAATGATGCTCCTGCTCTCACCCGCGCCGAGGTCGGAATCGCCGTTGGCACCGGCACCGACGTCGCCATCGACGCCGCTGACGTCATCATCCTTAAGGACAGTCTTATGGACGTCCCCGCGGCATTTAAGCTGAGCCGGAAGACCATGACCGTCATTCGGGAGAATCTGTTCTGGGCCTTCTTCTATAACGCGCTGTGTATTCCGCTGGCCGCGGGCGTTTTTGAGAAAAGCTTTGGCTTCAGCCTGAATCCGATGATTGCCGCCGCCTGCATGAGCCTCTCAAGCTTCTGCGTTGTCATGAATGCACTGCGGCTCAATTTCATCCGTCTATATCCCCGCAGCAAAAAAACAAAGGAGAAAATGGTAATGGAAAAAACGCTCTTTGTGGAAGGCATGATGTGTCATCACTGCGAAGCGCACGTAAAAAAGGCACTCGAAGCACTTCCCTTTGTGGATAGCGCCGAGGCCGATTATACAAGCGGAAAGGTTATGCTGCATATAAACGCTGCCTTTGATGAAGCCGCCGCAAAGGCCGCCATCGAAGCCGAAGATTACGTCTATCTGCGCGCTGAATAAGCAAAGCCTTGACAATCGCCTCTTTTATGTTACAATAAGACATCTTTTGATGACGAAGAAATAGTACACCGAACCCCTGTCTTACCAGCGAACCGTCGACGGTGAAAGGACGGCTGACATATCCGGTCGAATGGACCTTCCGAAAAAGAAACAAGTCAAAGTGGATTTGATCCGTCAAATCAAGCCGGGTGGTACCGCAGGATTATTAAGTCTTGTCCCAGCAGCTAATCTGCCGGGACTTTTTTATTGGAGGAGAATTACCATGGACAATCAGAAAATCATGCTTTCGGGCATTCAGCCTACAGGTGTTTATACGCTGGGCAACTATACCGGCGCCGTAAAAAACTGGGCCCGTCTGCAGGATGAGTTCAAAAATTTCTACTTTCTGGCCGACCTTCATTCTCTGACCGTGCGTCAGGACCCCGAGGTGCTCAGAAGCCGCATCTACACCGCATACGCCCTGCTTCTGGCCTGCGGCGTCGATCCGGACAAATCTGTCATTTTCTGCCAGTCTCAGGTCCCGACACACGCCGAAATGGGCTGGGTCATGGACTGCTACGTTCAGTTCGGCGAGCTCTCCCGCATGACGCAGTTCAAGGATAAATCTCAGCAGCACGCCGACAACATCAACGCAGGCCTCTTTACCTATCCTGCCCTGATGGCCGGCGATATCCTCCTCTACCAGGCTGATTTCGTCCCCGTCGGTGAGGATCAGCGCCAGCATCTGGAAATCACACGCGACATCGCCGCCCGCTTCAACGGAATCTACGGACCCACCTTCAAAATCCCCGAGCCCTATATTCAGAAGGCCGGTGCCAAGATCATGTCGCTTCAGGATCCGACCAAGAAGATGTCCAAATCCGATCCGAACCCCAAAGCCACGGTCACCATCCTCGACAGCGAAGAGGATATCCTGAAGAAATTCAAAAAGGCCGTCACGGATTCTGAGGGCTGTGTCCGCTACGCTGAAGGCAAGGACGGTATCAACAATCTGATGACCATCTACTCGGTCTTCACCGGTAAAAGCTATGAAGACATCGAAGGTGAATTTTCCGGCGCCGGTTACGGTACCTTCAAGCAGGCGGTCGGCCAGACTGTTGCCGACGGCTTGAAGCCCATACGTGACGAATTCAACCGACTCATCAGCGACAAGGCTTATCTGGAAGCCCTGATGAAGAAAGGTGCTGAAGCCGCTTACGAGGTCTCCTCCGTCACAATGAACGACGTAAAAAAGAAGCTCGGCTTCATTTTGTAAGTCGAATCTTAAACTGCAAGTCTGATAGTTTTCATAAGTAAAGGCTGCCTCCGATCCGTTCGGAAGCAGCCTTTTTCCTGACCATATAAAATATCATGCCTCCCGAAGACCGTTTAGCCGTGTCTGAGAGAGGCATGATGTTTTCATCAACCATTAAATCGGTAATAATAATTATAAAGAACCTCTTCAAAGTTCTTGAAGCTCAGAATAATCGGGAAATCCCCATCCGGCGTTGATTCGGGCACAACAAAGACCATGTAGAAAATATTGCTCTCGCCCTGATTCAGCTCAACATTGCTCGAAATCGTACCGTTCGCATCAAGCTTCATGTCAAAACCGTATGCTTTCAGCGTGTAATCAAGATACAGTCTGCTGGAGGAGAAGAAGGATTTCATGTTAACCGGGCCTTCTCCGACCAAAGTCAGTCTCATGCGGACTGCGAAGAAGATATTGCCGTTCGCGCTCTGACTGGGAAGATAGGAATAAACCGCAGCAGGATTTTCCGGAATAATGGTATCGTAGAAGCCCATGGAGAGGATTTCAAACTGAACACCGTCGTTTTCGTAGGTCTTTCCGATTTCCGGATAGACAATCTGCTTGCTGACACGAACCATGCATTCTGCACTGGTTTTGTTGCCGCCGCGGTCCGTCACATCGACTTTTACCTCATAAAGGCCGGGCTTCATTACATCAATGGCCGTAAATACTTCGACGGTAGCATCCTTGATGTCCGGGGTGCCGAGATCGGAGTACTCAAAATAATCCAGCGCATTAAATTCGGCGCCGTATTCGATCGTACCCTCTCCGCTTTTGGGCTTTAGCTCGGGGTTCACATCATCGATGACCGTAAAGGTCTTGACGATGCTGTAAACATCGGAACCGTCCAGGGAAGAAACGTTAAACCCTATTTCCTGTGCGCCGAGCTTATACGGATCATAACTGTAGGCCGGGTCCAAAGAGACTTTAAACTGCGACGGGTCGATTTTGTCGGTCTCGAGGACATAAACATAATCCATAATATCAATCTGGGCACCGGCCTGGAACTGGTCGACCTTCGTTCCGAGCTCCGGGACAGGCTTCTTGCAGGCGCATAAACCCATGCAAAGGATGAGGATCAGAAGAGCACTGAAAATTCTGAGATGCTTCATAAATATCATAACCTCCGGGCAAAATATAATTTATTATAATCCTGCCTTCACATGATTTCAAGCATCAAATGCAAAAACAATGCTTTCCTTCATGCGCGCAGGAAGCTCCGCGGTAACACATTTTCCGGAGTAGCTCTCCTCTCCCTCGGGGAAAACCAGCTTATAGGCGCAAAGCATCAGCTCGTGAGGCGCGAAGCTTGTGAGGCCGTATTTGCCCTTATAACCGTACTTTCTGTCTCCCAGCAGAGGAAATCCCTCCGCGGCCAGCTGCGCCCGGATTTGGTGGCTTTTTCCCGTTTTTAAGGCTATCTCCGCAAGCGATAACGCTTCACTTTTTTTTAGCACGCGCAGGAACAGCTCGACCGGAGCCCCCTCGTTGGAGATTGCCGCGGTATTTCTGGCCGCGTCCTTGGTCCAATGAGCCTTCAGGGTCTTCTCGGACCACGGAATCGAGCCCTCGCAAAGCGCCAGATAGAACTTCCCGATCTTGTGTCCGGCAATCTGTGCGCTAAGCTTCTGTGCGGTTTCCAGATTCTTGGCCATCATTACGCAGCCAGAAGTATTCCGATCCAGGCGGTTCAGAACTCCGGGCGTGAAAGCAGGGCCAGCAACGATGCCGCGCGCTTCCAGAATCGCCAGCCCGTACTCATTCAGCGAAAATTCATCGCCGGAGTCGCGCTGCGACAGCATGCCGGCCGGCTTGTGAAGTACCAGAAGATTCTCATCTTCGTAGAGGACCTTAACCGCGCTTGTATCCTTCGGGAGCTTTTTTTGAGGAAGCACCTCACGGTAGCCGAAATCCGCAAACTGCTCATCGGTCAGGAAGAGCTTCAGCTCGTCTCCTTCGCACAGAAGAAACTTAAGATCCTTAGGCTTGCAGCCGTTCAGCTTGATTTTGTTCGTACGCAGGGCCTTGAAAAAGAAGCCCTGCGGGGCTTTCGGAAGCAATTTGTCAAGATAGCGGCCGAGCGAACGCCCGACCGCTTCTTTTTCAATCGTGAATGTTTTCATTTATTCCTTAACAATTTCCTTAAGGGAGGTGGCAAGACCCGCCAGGCCCTGGATATCGGAGGGGATAATGATCTTGGTCGCCTGACCGTTTGCAGCCTTCTCAAAAGCCTCGAAGCTCTTGAGCGTAAGAACTGCCTGATCGGGGGCGGATTCCTTGATCATCTGAAGGCCCTGAGCCGTCGCCTGATGGACCTTGTAGATGGCGGTCGCCTGACCTTCGGCTTCGCGGATAGCCGCTTCCTTCTTAGCCTCAGCCTCGAGAATGGCGGCTTCCTTTTTACCTTCAGCTACCAGAATGGCAGACTGCTTGGTACCTTCGGCGCGCAGGATGGCCTCACGCTTTTCACGCTCAGCCTTCATCTGCTTTTCCATGGCCTGCTGGATTTCCGCAGGAGGAATGATATTCTTGACTTCAACACGGTTTACCTTGATGCCCCAGGGATCGGTGGCTTCGTCCAGGATAGTGCGCATTTTGGTGTTGATGATATCACGGGAGGTGAAGGTTTCATCAAGCTCAAGGTCACCGATGATGTTACGCAGGGTAGTAGCGGACAGGTTGGCGATAGCAACCATGGGCTTTTCGACGCCGTAGGTGTAGGCCTTGGGGTCGGTGATCTGGAAGAAGACTACGGTATCGATCTGAATGGTAGCATTATCCTCGGTGATAACCGGCTGGGGCGGGAAGTCCGCGACCTGTTCCTTCAGGTTGACCTTGCGGACGATCTTATCGACGAAGGGCCATTTGAAATGCAAGCCGACATCCCAGGTCTCCTTGTAGGCACCCAGACGCTCGATGACAAAAGCGCTGGCCTGAGGAACGATTTTGATGCCGGATACAACAATAATGAATAGAATCGCCAGTGCAACGGCTACAATGACAACGCTGCCGGGATTATTGACGGCAAGAAGAGCAAGTTTCATAAAACAGTCCTTTCTACCTTATCGGTATTTAATTTTCACCGCTGACTGCGGCGGGTTTAACAACAAGTTTCACACCTTCAACAGCCGTGACCTCAACCTGGATACCGGCAGGAATGACGCTCATGCCGTCCCAGGACTTGGCAGACCACATCTGGCCCTTCAGCTTGACGAGACCGCTGCCTTCAATCGGATCAATACTTTCGCAAACCAGACCGACTTGACCGGGTACGGAATTGACATTGGTCTTCTGAATTCCCTTTTTCAAGGATTTCATAAAAAGAGGACGGGTGAAAACCAGAAGTACAACCGATACCGAAATAAAAGAGGCAAGCTGCAGCCAAACAGGAAGATCAAAGAGGGAAAGAATCATTGCAACCAGAGAGCCGATCGCGAACCAGATTGTCGTCAGCCCCATGGTGCTGGCTTCGATAATAAGCAATAAAAGCATTAACGCAAGCCAAATGTAAGACATGAATCCGAACATTTCGGATACCTCCTTTCTATCGTGTCTTTATTGTAGCACGACCTAACAGCCGCTTCAAGGCAGTTTGGAGGCGAAATATACGACTTTATTTTGCCAAAAGCGCGTCTTTACGGAACTGAAGACTGTAAAGCTGATAATAACGGCCCTTCAGAGCAAGCAGCTCCTCATGGGTACCCTGCTCCACAATACGTCCGTGGGCCAGGTAAATGATGTTATCCGCGTGCTGGATGGTGGAAAGACGGTGTGCAACCATCAGCATAGTACCGATGTTCATCATCTTCTCGAGCGAATCCTGGATCAGAAGCTCAGTCTCGGTATCGATGTTGGCGGTCGCCTCGTCCAGAATCATGATTTCAGGACGGTGGATGACGGTACGGGCAAAGGAAAGCAGCTGACGCTGACCGGCGGAGAAATTGTTGCCGCGCTCGCGGACCTCCTCGTCCAGCCCGTCCTTCAGTTGATTAATGAAATGATCGGCGTTTACATAGCGGCAGGCCACTTCGATCTGTTCTTCCGTGAACCCATCCTCGCGAAGCACGATATTGGAGCGGACGGTGCCGGCAAAAAGGAATACATCCTGCAGCATCTGTCCGAAATGACGCCTGAGTGAGGAAATCGTATAACGCTTGATGTTGACCCCGTCGATCAGGATCTCACCCTCCTGAACATCGTAATTGCGGCATAGAAGCGAAAGAATGGTAGTCTTTCCGGAGCCGGTAGCACCGACAAAGGCGACCGTTGAGCCGGCTTCCACAGTGAAGGACAGATCCTTCAGCACCCACTCATCCTCGATGTAGCGGAACCAGACATGCTTGAACTCGATCCTGCCGTCAGTATGCTCGAGCTCAATCGCATCGGGCTCATCGACAAGCTCCGGCTTCTTATCGAATAGCGTGAAAATCTTCTCACCGGAGGCAAAAGCGGCCTGCAGTCGGTTAAACTGCTCAGCCAGGTTCTGAATGGGGTTGAAGAATTTCGAAATGTACATATAGAAAGAAACGACAGTGCCGCTGCCGATGACCTGTCCGAACCAGTGCGCGCCTGTAATTTCGGCACGTCCTGAGAAGAAGAACAAAAGCAGGATGGACGAAATGTAAAGCATGTAAATGGTCGGACGGAAAATGCCGAAGACCAGAATCTGCTCCGATTTCGCCTTGTCGAGACGGTCATTCTTTTCCTTGAACTCATCCAGCTTTCGCTGCTCGCGGTTAAAGATCTGAATAATCTTCATACCCGAAAGGTTCTCGGAAAGGAAAATATTGATATCCGTAGTGCCGTCCTTGACCATGCGGTAGGCACGGCGAGAGAACTTGCGGAAAATCAGGGTAAAGAAGAAAATGAAGGGGACGATGCACAAAACCATCAAGGTCAGCATATAGTTCAGGCAGAACATCGCAATCAGTACGCCTACTACGACGAAGGTGTTCTTAACCATATTGACCAGAAGATTCGTAAACATCATCGAAACCGAGTTGACATCGTTCGTAAGACGTGTAACCAGTGTTCCGACAGGAATACCGTTCAGCTGCGCATGGGACAGGCTCTCCAGATGAACAAAGAGGTCTTCACGGATGCGGGAAATGATTTTCTGGCCCGTTTTCTGCAGCACCATGGCCTGGAAATAGGTACTGACCATCGAAATGAGGAGCATGGATGCATACAGAATCAGCATCAGGCTCAGTCGGCGGATCTCAAAATCCGTGACCAGGAGGTCCTCCACCTTTCCGATCAGGAAAGGCGAAATAATATCGTAGGCGATGGAAAAGACCATCAGCAGAAGGACCAGCAGGAAATTGGCCCAATAGGGCTTTGCATAAGCAAGAAGGCGGGAGGCAACCTCGGAATCCTTCATGTAGCGTTCAAAACCGATCGCAGTCTTCTTGTCCTTCATCAGAAGGAAGGCAAGCGTGAGCACCAGTGTGAGGACACCGATGATGGCGCCGACCAGAATCAGAGGATAAAACTCATATAACTTAGTCATGGTTCGCCTCCTGCTCCTTCTTCAGATCGTCCAGACGCTGCAGATCGACCATGGTCTTATAAGCCGGACAGGTCGCGTACAGCTCGCTGTGGGAGCCGGCAGCCACCAGATTGCCCTCCTCCAGGAAGAGGATCTTGTCCATATTTTCGACAGTGGAAATACGGTGCGCAATCAGCATGGTGGTCTTGCCCTTGCGGACCTCGGCCAGATTCTTCAGAATGACCTTTTCGGTGCTTACATCGACCGCGGAGACAGAGTCATCCAATATCAGAATGTTGGCGTCCTTCATGAGCGCACGGGCGATGGAAATGCGCTGCTTTTGTCCGCCGGAAACGGTCACGCCGCGCTCGCCGAGAACGGTCTGATAGCCCAGCGTAAACTCGCTGATATTGTCGTCGACATCGGCCAGACGGGCTGCGACAGCGGCCAGCTCATCGTTGTGGCCCTCGCAGGCGAATTCGATGTTGTTGGCGATGGTGTCGCTGAAGAGGAAGTTGTCCTGGGGAACATAGGCTGCGTAGTCGCGGACTGTAGCGATCGGAATGGTATTGACATCGCGTCCGTCCAGGAACAGCGTGCCGTCGGGGACGTTGTAGGTGCGCAGGATCAGATCGACCAGCGTAGTTTTACCGGAACCGGTTTTGCCGATAATACCGACATTTTCGCCTGCAGCGATATGGAAGCTGATGTTATGCAGGACCTCGCGCTCAGAGCCCGGATAGGTGAAGGAAAGATTGCGGAATTCAATGTCGCCCTTGATTTCATCCATCGGAATCACCGCCTCGGTGTCGTGGACGACGGGCTTTTCATCGAGCAGTGCGGAAATACGGTTCAGAGATGCCTTGCCGCGGGAGCCCATGTCGATCAGCTCGGACACGGCCATGACGGGCCAGACGACTGAGGTGAAATAGCCCAGGAACTCAATCAGTCCGGCTGCGGACATGCTGTGCTTGTAGACAAGAAAGCCGCCGTAGCCGAGGATAACAACCGTTACGGTCTCGACGAAAAGTGTGACCATAATATGGAAAAGGGTCGAAATTTTCACGAAGGCAACGTTTGCCTCCTCGTTATGCTTGTTGAGCTTGCGGAAGGCCTCCAGCTCCTTCGTCTCCTTGACGAAGGCCTTGATAACGGAAATGCCGGAAAAGTTCTCCTGAGAGAAGTCGGAAATATCGGAAAAGGCCTGCTGTCGCTCATCCCAGCGAATGGTCAGATATTTGCCGAGCAAGGTGGCCGACAGCAGCAGAAAGACCATAGGGATCATGCAGAACAGGGCCAGCATCGGATTGACGCGGATCATCTTCACGACGGCCATGACGCCCATAAGAAGCGCATCGACGGTCATCAGAACACCGTCGCCGAAGCACTCCTCAATGGTCTCCAGATCGTTCGTAAAGTAGGACATCAGGTTGCCGACCTTGTTGACCTGGAAAAATTCCTGAGAAAGATCTTTGCAATGGTCGAACATGCGATAGCGAAGGTCGGTCTGTACCTTGATCGCGCTTCCGAAGAAGCAGATACGCCACAGGAAGCGGCCGATGACCAGAACACTCAGTACAATGATGATAGGCAGGCAGATTTCATCCAGCAGAAAAGCCAGATCAAAGCTTCTGACAACGCCGTCCACCACCAGCTCTTCACCGTTCAGCGCATCCAGAAGCAGACGGTAAAGCTCGGGAATTTTCAACTGAAAATAGTCGACTGCCGTCAGCGCCAGGATGCCCAGAAGTAAAATGGGCAGGTGCTTCCAATAGTAGCGGTTAATGAATTTGCCGAAAATCACAGCAGGATATCTCCTTTGGATTTTTATATATGGAGTATCAGAGTGGCTGCTTTGAAATAAACCATCAAAGCAAGCGCGTCCACAATCGTGGTAATAAAGGGGCTCGCCATGACCGCAGGGTCAAAGCCGATGCTCTTAGCCAATATCGGCAGCAGCGCGCCGATGGACTTGGCAAGAAGAATTGTAATAAACAGCGTGATGCAGACCACCAGGCCGACATAAACGGTCACATCGGTATTGCCGAGAAGCATACGGTCGACCAGCATGATCTTTCCGAAGCAAACAAGGCTCAGCGAAAGACCGCACAGGACCGCCACACGCACTTCCTTCCAGATGACCTGCGGAAGGTCGCTCATCTCGATTTCACCCAGTGAGAGTCCGCGGATGATAGTAACGGACGCCTGTCCGCCGGAATTACCGCCGGTATCCATGATCATCGGAATGAAGGAGGTAAGAACGACCATGACGGCCAGCTTATCCTCGAAGCCGCTGATGATCATGCCCGTAAAGGTCGCGGAAATCATCAGAAGGAGCAGCCAGGGAATGCGGTGCAGCCACAGCTCGAAGGGGCTCGTTTTGAGGTAAGGCTTGTCAGACGGTGAGATAGCGGCCATCTTTTCGATATCCTCAGTGGTCTCCTCTTCCAGAACATCGAGGGCGTCATCGACGGTGACGATGCCGACCAGGCGATGCTCTGCGTCGACCACGGGCAGAGCGATGAAGTCGTATTTCCCCATCATCTGGGCGACCATTTCCTGGTCGTCGCCGGTCTCGGCGCAGATGACGTTGGTCTCCATGATGTCTTCGATCAAATCGTCGGGACTCGCGATCAGGAGATCCTTAACAGAGACAAAGCCCTCCAGATGACGGTTGGCGTCAGTCACATAGCAGGTATAGACTGTCTCCTTTTTCGTGCCGGTTTTGCGGATCCGCTCGAAGGCCTCCGAAACCGTCATCGACTTCTTCAGGCTGACATACTCAATGGTCATCAGCGAGCCGGCGCTGTCCTCGGGATATTTCAGGATTTCATTGATACGCATGCGCGTTTCGGGCTTGGCCTGCGCAAGAATACGCTTGACAACATTAGCAGGCATTTCCTCGATCATGTCGACCGCGTCATCAATGTACATAACATCGACGATATCCTTCAGCTCTTTATCGCTGAAGGCGGTAATCAGGGCTTCCTGAATGTCGTACTCAAAATAAGCAAAGCTGTCCGCGGCCAGTTCTTTCGGCAGCAAGCGAAAGACCACCGCAGCCTCCTCCGCCGTCATTTCCTCGAATAGTTCGGCGATATCGGCGGGGTTCAGCTCGGACAAGAGCTCTTTCAGCCTCGCAAAGCTCTTTTCATGGAACAGCTGACGGTAAAGCTCCAGCTTCTCCTCCCATTCTTCGTTCATTTCCGGCACCTCCTGCTTGCATAAGTCTGCGGCTGCAGACTGAATGCTCAGGCAAAAAGGACGGTAAGCTTTTTGCGGATTCGCTGCAGCGCATTATCCACAGCCTTTGGTGTTTTGTCGACGGATTGCGCGATGCTTCGGTAATCCATTCCGCCAAGATAAAGCTCCAGAACCCGGTTTTCAAAGGGGCTCAGAAGCTTCGCGATGCGATCGGCTGTGGTTTGAGCAGTATCCTGCTCGATGACTATTTTTTCCGGATCGGGAGAAAACTCATCCGGCAAAATATCCATAAGGGCCACCTCATTGGAATCCTCGTCAAAAACGGTCTTGTTGAGGGATTCATAAAAATTGAGAGGCCACTGTTTCAGGCGCTGGGAGTTTTTGACGGCTGTCTGAATCTGACGGACAATGCACATATAGGCAAAAGCCGAAAAGCTTTTGCCGCGTGTTTCATCATAGTTCATAACAGCCCGGTACAGGCCGATCATACCTTCCTGGATCACATCCTCGGAATCGGCGCCCATCAGGAAATAGGCGCGCGAGGTGGTACGAACGGTATCCTTATACCTTTCCAGCAGTTCGTTGACGGCTTCGGATGAGCCATCTCTGCCGCTTTTTGCCAAAGCGGCAAGCGCTTCGTCACTCATCCTACACGGGTCAGGTATGTCCATAAAATACAAATACGCTTTCTTCGTTATTTTCTTCTCTGCCGAACGATTTCAAACATGAAAATTCCGGCCGCCACCGATGCGTTAAGGGACGTTACCGCACCCTTCATCGGCAGACTGACAATATAATCGCAGCGTTCACGCACTAAGCGACTGACGCCCTCGTGCTCTCCTCCGATGACAACGGCGATGGGCCCCGTCAGATCGGTTTTATAAATCTCCGTTCCGTCCATGTCGGCGGCCGCAATCCAGTAGCCGTCATCCTTCATCTGCTCAACGAGGCGGCTGATATTGCCGACCTTGGCGACGGGAACGTATTCCAGCGCGCCTGCGGCGGTTTTGGCCACGGCCTCGGTGAGTCCGACCGAATGCCTGGCCGAAATGATCACGCCGTGCACACCGGCCGCGTCAGCCGTACGGAGGATAGCGCCCAGATTATGCGGATCCTGAATGCTTTCGCAGATGATGACAAAGGGCGCTTCTCCCTTTTCCTCTGCGATTTTACGGAAGTCCATCCAGTCGGCATAGTCATAGGCGGCTGCCATGGCGGCAACGCCCTGATGATTGCCGTTTTCGCAAAGCGTATCGAGTCTTTCCTTATCGACCTCGGTAATCAAAAGCCCCATACTGCGGGCCTTCCCGACGATTTCCCGCACAGAGCCGTTTACCGCGCCCTTCTGAAGATAGAGCTTTTCGATGGGACGCCCTGCTTTTAGAGCCTCCAGGACTGCAATTCGCCCGAAAATCAGCTGTTCATTCACGGATTCTGGTCCTCCCGGTACGTTTTGACACTTAATTCCATAATTTCATACAGGCGCTCATTCCGTCCTTGCACATATAGATAGCCCAGCAGGGATTCAAAGCCGGTTGCCCACTTGTAATCAACGGGAGACGCGTTTTTCGGGACACTGATGGAGCGCTGGTTGCGCGCATGCTTCAATACCTTCTGCTCTTCTTCATTTAGGTAAGGCAGAATAGCCTGTGCCATTTTTGCCTGCGCGGCTGCCTTGGCATAGAACGAGGCCTTAACATGCATTTCATGCGGCGAAAGAGCCGGGCTTTTGATCAGGGCACTGCGCAGAAAGAGATCGAACAGGGTATCTCCGACGTAGGCAAGCGCCACTGGCGAAATCGATTCTGCCGGCGGCAGGTCTTTCTGAAGCTGTTCAAGAAGAGTATTCAACGCACTTCTCTCCGATTTTAATTATTCACTTCATTATATGCCTCCGACTTTCAAAAATCAAGCCTTTCAGCCGTTCAGAACGTTTTTCTCCATAAATAAAGGGCCTTTCGTGAAGGCCCTCTATTTTTATGCGCTTTCATTCAGATGCTTCCGGATACGCTCGAAAATCATATCGAGCGCGACGCGGTTATGGCCGCCCTCCGGCACGATAAGATGCGCATTCTTCTTACTGGGTTCGACGTATAGCTCATGCATTGGCTTCACCGTCGTCAAATACTGGTCGATAACGGACTCAAGCGACCTCGCGCGCTCGCGTACATCCCGGAGAATTCTCCTGAGAATGCGCACATCGGCGTCAGTATCCACAAAAATGCGGATATCCATAAGCTCACAAAGACGAGGATCCGTGAAAATCATGATCCCCTCCACAACGATCACTTTCTTCGGCTCAATTTTAAGCGTCGTTTCGGAACGGTTGTGCACCGTATAATCGTAGGTGGGACATTCGATTGCCTGACCTTGCTTAAGACAGTTCAGCTGCTCGATCAAAAGCTCGGTATCAAAAGCCTCCGGGCAATCGTAGTTCAGGCGGCAGCGCTCCTCATAGCTGAGCTCATGATGCGCCTTGTAATAATTGTCGTAGGCGATGACGCAGACATCCTCCGGGAAACGCTCGGCGATGCGGCGTGTCAGAGAGGTCTTACCGCTTCCGGTTCCGCCCGCGACACCGATGATCAGAACCTCATCCATCATCGGCGTCCCTTATCGAAGGGAATACCCTCCGCCTTAGGTGCGTGCGAATTCTTGGAAGTGAAGGCCAGAACCACGAGGGTGATCAGGTAAGGCATGAGTCTGTATACATACGAGCTGATGCCGATTTCGGCCAGAAGGTAGCGGCCGTCGCCGTTGATATCAATAGCGGAATATGCCGCAGCGATACACTGGAACAAGCCGAAGAGCAAGGCCGCAAGCGCGGTGTTGAGGGGTTTCCAGTTACCGAAGATCATGATGGCAAGAGCCAGGAAGCCGAAGCCTGCGACTGCACCGGTCGCCGCGCAGTTTGCGGTGGTCAGGGCATATACAAAGCCGCCGATGCCGGCCAGGGCACCCGAAATGGTCGTACCGATGTATCGCATCTTAAGTACATTGATGCCCAGAGAATTGGCTGCCTGAGGATTTTCGCCGCAGGCACGCAGGCGCAGTCCGAAGCGGGTCTTGTACAGCACGATCGAAAGCACAATGTAGATAAGAATACAGATATAGGTGGTCAGATAGGCCTTGTTCAGAAGAATCTCGCCGATCAGGCCGATGTCCTGCGTCTTCTCAAAGCCGAAATCAGTCTTGAAAATCATGAACCAGCCTGCGGAGTCGCCCTTGTACATCTGCAGCACGTTCTGATGCGAGATGATGTTGGTCATGAACAGAACGATGGCGGGAGCCAGCATGTTCAGCGCGGTGCCGCCGATGGTCTGATCAGCCTTCAGGTTGATAGCTGAGTAGGAAAGAAGCAGTGAGAACAAAGCTCCCATAATGGCGGATACGACAAAGGCGATGATCATGACCAGCTGTCCGTTTTCCGAAGTAAAAAAACCGGTCCGCTGCAGCAGGTTGACCGTTAGGGCACCGATAAAAGCGCCGAAGATCATGATACCTTCAAGAGCCAGGTTGATGATACCGCTGCGTTCGGCGAAAATGCCGGCCAGCGCGACGATCATCAGAGGAATTGCATAGATAAGCGTTTGCTGAATTAAAAATGCCATGTTTATGCCTCCTCTCCCTTCTGTCCTGCATCACCGGAGGGTTTTTCGGAGGCTTCTGCCTCCGCCCCCGGACTTTCGGGCGCTTGCTCTGCGGATGCGGCCAGAGCCAGAGACGAAGTCAGCTTATCAAGAGCCTCCATAGTGGAAGCGGGCTTGTCTGGCTCGGCATTAATGTTAGCAGAGGGGCCGTTTTTCGAGAACAGCTTACTGAGCAGGTTGTTGAACAGCAGTGAAAAGCCGCTCATGTAGATGATGGCCGCAATAATGATGTCGGTGATGAATTCGTTGTAGGGCGTCAGGCTCTTCAGCTGCTGACCCGAGACGGTAATGGCCGACATAAAAATGCCGGAAAAGATGACGCCGATCGGGTTGGACGAGGCCAGAAGAGCGACGGGGATACCGTTAAAGCCCTCTGAAGGCAGAGACTGATAGGTGTTCCAGAAGAATTCGGTGTTGCCGGAGAGGTAATACAGTGCCGCAGCGCCGCCGGCCAAAGCACCGGAAATCGCCATGGAAAGCACGATATTGCGTTTTTCGTTGATGCCGGCATAGCAGGCAGCATCCCGGTTCAGACCGACCGCACGCAGCTGGTAGCCAAAGGTCGTCTTGCTCATCAGAATGTAAATGATGACAGCAATCAGAATGGCGACAAGAATACCGGCGTTGACCTGAGAACCGGGAAACAGCTTGGTCAAAAACAGCTTAGGCGTTTCGACACCGTTCGCGGTCGTGCGCATGATGTAGCTGATTTTCCCGTATTCCGCGGCATTTTTGAGAAAGCCCAGGGGCTTA
>JAZRWR010000017.1:0-4590 GCA_045599825.1 Bianqueaceae bacterium
AACGTGGCGACGGAGGAGCTGACCGGTGAAATCCCGCTCTCCACACCCGCCTGCGCGGCGGATGCGCTCACCCGCCAGATCCGGAGCCTGTACGCGGGCGGCACGCTGCGGGAAGAGGACATGGACAACATGATGCTTGCCATTCAGGAGGCGTACCTGATCGCCAAGAAGAAAAAGACCCGCGACCGTATGAAGGGCAGCGGCAATGACTGACCGGGCGATCCGCGCCGCGAAAAAGGCGGCGAAGCAGGCGGGCAGCCGCGATCCCTTCCGCGTGGCGCGGGAGCTGGACGTGGAGATCCTGGAGGAGGACTTCGCCCGCCAGAAGGGCGCATTCTGCATGGTGGAGGGCTATCCCTTCATCTTTCTGAACACGCACCTGAATGACGAGGAGAAGCGCGCGGTCTGCGCCCACGAGCTGGGGCACGCGGTGCTGCACAGGGCGGAAGCGGAGAAGCAGATGATCTGCGAATTCGACCTGTACAACATGATCACCGACGTGGAGTACGAGGCAAACGTGTTCGCCGCCGAGCTGCTCATCGACGAAGACGAGCTCACGGAGACCCTCTCGCAGGGCATGGACGTATACGCGGCCGCGGGCGAGCTGGGCGTGAACGTGAACCTGCTGCTCATCAAACTATATGAACTGAACCGCCGCGGCGGCAAATTTTCTCTGCCCTACCTTCCCTACAAGGCCTTTATGGGAGACTGACCATGACCGCGTCCAAAGTATATATCAATGTGCGCTGCGAGTTCGACAGGGACGGCTTCGTCCACCCCCGCTCCATCGTGTGGACGGACGGCAGCGTCTACGACATCGACAGGGTGCTGTCCATCCGCCACCTCTACTCCCCCGCCTCGGGCGGTCAGGGGGAGTGTTTCACCGTGCAGGTGCAGGGGCATGAGAAACGCCTGTTTTATGAGCGGATCTTTGAAGCCTCGGGCAACCACATCGGCCGCTGGTTCGTGGAAGCGAGATAACGCCGATTTTACATTTCGCATATTGACAGCGCATCCGGGCTATGCTATGATAAAAACACGAAAGGGAGTAGTCCCCGGCCAAGCGCCGCGCGTTCGCCCCGTCAGGACGATGAGTTTCATCCGGGGCGGCGGATCAAATCGATCGACAAGACTTTCACCGTTGCAGAAGTTGCGGTGAAGGTCTTTTTTGATACACCGCAAGCACCACACCGACCGAAGAGGAGGAACCATCATGGATTCGATCATCATCATCGCCGTCATCCTCGCCATCGCGATTACCGTACTGCTCATCCGCAGCTACCGCAAAGCGCCCCCCACCGAAGCCATCGTCGTTACCGGCGTAGGTCACAAGGAACCCAAGATCGCGTCCGGCCGCGGCGTGTTCGTGATCCCGCTGTTGCAGCGCGCGGACAAGCTGACCATGCGCGTACTGAAGCTGGATGTCAAGACGCCTTCCACCGGTGTGAAGACCAGCGAGGGCGTGCCGCTGTGGATCGACTCCGTCGTCACCGTGCAGGTCTTCTCCTCTTCCTCCACCATCACCGATGAGGAAGTAAAGGCCGCCGGCTGCAAGGACAGCACCGAATACATCCGCATGCGCCAGCAAGCCGCCATCTCCAACTTCCTGGGCATGGATGAAAAGCAGATCGACGCCCGCGTGAACGACGTGCTGCAGGGCAACCTGCGCGAGATCGTTTCCGAAATGACCGTGGACGAGCTGCTCACCATGCGCAAGGAATTCGCCACCCGCGTCATCGAAAACGCCCGCCCGGACCTCGCGAAGGTCGGTCTTGAGGTCGTCACCTTCAACATTCAGGACATTCAGGACGCGCAGGACGCCTGCGGCAAGACCCACGGCGTTGTGGAAGCCATCGGTGTCCAGAGGGAAATGGAAGTCAAAAAGGCCGCCGAGATCGCCCGCGCCGACGCCGAGAGGGACATCGCTCTGGCCCGCGCCAAAGCCGCGCAGGACGCCAACGAAGGTCAGGTAAGGGCCGATACCGCCATCGCCGAAAACAACAACCAGCTGGCCCTCAGAAGGAGCGCCCTGAAGGCGGAAGCCGACAAGGCCGCCGTGGACGCCGAGGCCGCGGGTAAGATCCAGAAGCAGATCCAGGAAAAGACCCTCCGCGAGCGTGAGGCGGATGCCGACATCGCCGCGCAGGAAAAGGCCATCATCCGCACCGACAAGGAGACCGAGGTTCAGAAGAGAAAGCTGAACGCCCAGATCCGTGAGCAGGCGGACGCCGACAAGTACGCCGCCAACGCCCGTGCCGACGCCGAGCGCTATGCCGCCGAGGCCGCCGCGGAAGCCGAGCGCATCCGCCGCCAGAACGAAGCCGACGCCGAGCTGTATGAGACCCAGAAGCAGGCCGAAGCCCGCAAGGCCGCCGCGGAAGCGTCCAGATTCGCCGCCGAACAGGAAGCCGAAGGTATCCGCGCCAAAGGTGAAGCCGAAGCCGAAGCCATCCGCGCCAAAGCCCTCGCCGAGGCCGAAGGTATCGAAAAGAAGGCCGACGCGCAGGCCCGCATGGGTGACGCCTCCAAGCTGGAAATGCTCTACGGTGTGCTGCCCGAAGTCGCCAAGGCTCTCGCCTCTTCCCTGAACGGTGTCGAAAACCTCACTATGTACGGCACCGACGCCAACAGCGAATACATCTCCAAGATCACGCAGGCCATGCACGGCTTCCTGAGCGCCATGGCGGACGGCACCGGCATCCGCCTGGGCGCCGGCCTGGCAAGCGCCCTGCCCGGAGTCGTGAGGACCGAGGCAAAGACCGAGGCACCCAAGGCCGAGGCACCCGAAACCGAAACCAAGTAACCCCGTCTCCAAAGCGCCGTCCCGCAAGGGGCGGCGCGGGATTTAGATCGATCCTCAATCAAGGCATCTCCCCTTACAAATTCATTCCGACAGAGGTACGATATGCAAACGATCACGGCAAGCGGCATCCGCCGGGAATTCGGCGGCCGCCCGGTACTTATCGACATCAGCCTGTCCATAGGCAGCGGCGAAATCTTCGGCCTGCTGGGTCCTTCCGGCGCCGGAAAAACCACGCTCATCAAGATTCTGACGGGACAGCTTGCCCCGACCGGCGGGTCGAGCGCGCTGTTCGACGTGGATTCCACGCGCCTCACCATGGCGGACAGGCGCAAAATCGGCATCATGATGGACGAGTTCGGCCTGTACGAGCGGCTCACCTGCTATGAAAATCTGAAGGTTTTTGCCGACCTGTACGGCCTGAAAAAGGAAGACATCCTCAAAGCACTTGACGACGTGGAGCTTCGCGACGCGGAGAAAACGCCGGCCGACAAGCTTTCCAAGGGCATGAAAAGCCGACTGCGTCTGGCGCGGGCTTTCCTGACGAATCCGTCCGTGCTGTTTCTGGACGAGCCCACGAGCGGTCTCGACCCCTCCACGGCGGAGGAGATCCACGAGCTGATCCTGAGGCGCAGGGACGCCGGCTGCACGGTGTTTCTGACGACGCACAACATGCAGGAGGCCGAAAAGCTCTGCGGCCGCATCGCGCTGCTCAACGAAGGGCACATCGTCGAATCCGGCAGCCCCGCCGAGGTATGCCGCCGCTATGACCATCTGAAGATGATCGCCGTCCACCTGAAAAGCGGCGAAGACCTGTCTCTGCCCGCCGTCCCGGCTTCCGCACAGAGGATCGGTGAGCTCATCGCGGGCGGCGAGCTTGAAACCATTCATTCCTCGGAGCCCAGTCTCGGCGACGTTTTCATGGAGCTGACGGGCAGCAAGCTGAACAGGTAGGTGCGTCATATGAACAACATTAAAGCCATCTTTTTGAAACAGCTCAGGGACTCCCTCAAAAACAAGGTGTGTCTGATTCAGTTTATCCTGTTTCCGCTGCTGACCGTCATCATGAATCTGGCCATCGGAAACGAAGATATGCCCGCCAACTACTTCACCAACACCTTTGCCGTCATGTATATCAGCATGATGCCGCTGACCATCCTGTCCTCCGTCGTGGCGGAGGAAAAGGAGAAAGGCACGCTCCGTGCCCTTCTGATGTCCGGCGTGAAGCCCCATCAATACCTGACCGGCGTCGGCAGCCTTGTCTGGATCATCACCATGCTCGGCTGCGGCGTCATCCTGTATTCCGGCTCCTATAACCTGAAAAGCGGCCTTTCCTTCATGCTCCTTATGGCGCTCGGCTGCGTGATCCCGATCCTTCTGGGCGCGTTCGTCGGCATCCTCTCCCGCTCGCAGATGCAGGCAAACTCGATCTCCGTGCCGCTCATGCTGGTATTCTCCATGCTGCCGCTGGTCGCCATGTTCAACGAAACCGCCGCGAAAATCGCAACGGTCACCTACACCCATCAGCTGAACACGATCATCGGCGATTTGTCAAACCATGTTTCACACACCGGCAGCTGGATCGTCATCGCCGCCAACGCGCTCATTGTCTTTGTCCTGTTTGTGATCGCCTACCGGAAAAAGGGCTTCGAATAAGTAATATGCGAAGAAGGGGCTGTGAAAAAACAGTTCAAAAAAAGAGAGAGGATTTAGTCTCCGCACAGGAGACAAATCCTCTCTTTTGAGTTATAATTTACTTGCGATGAAAATCACAACTCATAGCAATTATA
>JAZRWR010000018.1:0-2039 GCA_045599825.1 Bianqueaceae bacterium
CACCGAAAAGAGCTTCCAAAAGCAGTATCTCGCCGTGGTGGAGGGGGAAACTGCCGAATCGGCTCGGCTGGATGACCTCCTTGCCCGCGACCCTGTGCACCGCAAGACCTATGTGGCAAAGCGTATGGAGCAAGGCGTCAAGGAGGCGGCGCTGACCTATACCCGCCTTGCCCGGGCCGAGGGATTGAGTCTTGTGCGCATTTCCCTCATTACGGGCCGGACGCATCAGATCCGCGCCCAGTTTTCCTCCCGGAATTGGCCCCTGTTCGGTGATAAAAAATACGGCTCTGCCAATCCGGACGAAACGATTGCCCTGTGGTCGTGCCGACTGGCGTTTACCCATCCTGCGACGGGCGAGCCGATGGAATTTGAGGCGCTGCCGCCTGCATGGGAGCCGTGGACGCGGTTTTCCGGCTTCTCGGCGGCGTATGACCCCGCCGACGTGCTTGTGCGCGACGCAAGGCCTGCCCTCCTGAAGCCCTGCCCCCATGCCGAGCGGTGCGGCGGCTGCGAATATCAGGGCCTCAGCTACGAAAAGAGCCTGGAGAAAAAGCAGAAGCGGGCAGAAAAATTCCTCCGCGCCTTTGGCCCAGTAATGCCCATCGTCCCGGCGGAGGCCTGCCGCGACTACCGCACGCGGGCATTCCGCGCCTATGGGACGGATAAGCAGGGGAAGACCCTCTGCGGGGTGTACCGCGAGGCGGGACGGAGCCTCGTCCCCATCGGCACGTGCCGCCTGAATCATCCGCTTGCGGAGGAGATCTTCGCCGCCATTTCGGAAACAAAGATCGCAGGACTTCGGCAGGTGCAGGTGCGCATTGCGGCAGGCTCCGGCGACACGATGGTCATCCTTTCGACGGACAGCCTTCCCAAAAAATTTGATGTTCCGCAGGCGAAGACCGTCCTCCGGGAAGCCGAGCGGGAAATGAAAGTCCTCTCCGGCCCCGGATATTTGGAGGAGACCCTCTGCGGCCTGCGCCTTCGGGTAAATCCCCGCTCCTTCACGCGGGCCAACCCCGCGCAGACAGAAAAGCTCTATCAGGCCGCCCTCACCCTTGCCGACATTCCTGACGGCGCGCGGGTGGTGGACGCCTGCTGCGGCGGCGGCACCCTCGGCCTTCTGGCGGCACAGCGGGGCGCAAGGGTGCTCGGCATCGACCGAAGCGAGGGGGCCATCCGCGAGGCGATCATCAATGCAAAGAAAAATGAAGTAAAGAACATCCGTTTCATCCACGCGGACGCGGCGGAATATACTTCTGCCCTCGCCCGCTCGAAGGAACGGGTAGATGTTCTCTTCCTCGACCCGCCCCGCATGGGCTGCCCCAAGGGGCTGCTCGCCGCCATCGAAAAGCTCCGCCCCGCGCGTATCGTGTTCCTATGCGCTGACCCCGAACGGATGGCGGAGGACATTGCCGCCCTGCGAAGCTACCGCGCCGCAGAATTCCGCCCGGTAGACGTAGCGCCGTATACGGCTCAAATCGACGTCGCCGCGCTGCTGGTCCGGAAATAAATACGTCGCTGCGATGTCTGATGCAGTAATTCAGAGGCAGCGCACTCCCAAAGCTGTCATTGCGAGGAGGCGCCGTCGCACCGCCGACGCGCATTGCACGAATACGCCGACGTGGCAATCTACGCACTGAATATCTGCAATGCACAATGATGATGCGTAGATTGCCGCGTCGCTGCGCTCCTCGCAATGACAGACCTGAAAGTGCACAGCAGAATAAGGCGTACACCACAGACTCGGCGGTGCTTCGCTGGCGGGCGAGCAATGCTCGCCCCTACGGCATAATAAGGTGTGCGGTGCATGAAAGGAGAAAACCATGAAAAAATTCCGCCTGTCTTGGGGCGACTTCCTCCGGTTTTACATACTCACAAATCTCGCGGCGGCGATCGCAGCAGTGGTCGTATGTGTCGTTCATCTGATACTCTTCGGCATCATTGACACCGTCGTTGCGCGATACACTGACGTCAGTCTGTCCAGCAGCGAGCTTGTCATCACGATCTCCGGCTGTATCATGGCTGCGGTCGCCCTTTTC
>JAZRWR010000019.1:0-6672 GCA_045599825.1 Bianqueaceae bacterium
CCGAAACCGTAACGTAGTTCTCGATACGCTTATTACGGTATTTATCGCCCTCTGCGTCAAAGACCACACGAGGCGCAAAGTGCCTGAATTTAAGGATTTCTACGAGTTTTCTCTTTGTAGCAACACTATAGTCTCTATATGAGCGGTCATCGGGAACATGTCTACGCCGCAGACACGAGTCAGCCGGTAAGCTTTTTTTTGATGGCAGAGGAAGTCCAGATCGCGCGCCAGGGTGGCGGGATCGCAGGAGACGTAGACCAGTTTTTCGGGCAAGGCGGTGCAGACAGCGTCAAGAAGCGCGGAATCGCAGCCGGCGCGAGGCGGGTCGACCACCATAATGTCGGGACGCAGCCCTTGGTGAAGAACCATATCGGGGACCAGCTCCTCGGATTTTCCGCAGAAGAATTCGGCGTTGCCGATGCCGTTACGGACGGCGTTTTCGCGCGCATTATCTATGGCGTCCGGGACAATCTCGACGCCGATGACCTTTCCGGCGTGACGCGCGAGGAAGAGTGAAATGGTGCCGATGCCGCAATAGGCATCGACCACGGTTTCGCTTCCGCTCAGACCGGCAAATTCAAGCGCCTTCGCATACAGCACATCTGTCTGGAGCGGATTGACCTGGTAGAAGGCAGCGGGCGCAATGCGGAAGCTCAGTCCGTCCAGCGTATCCTCAATGAAAGGATCGCCGAAGACGGTCAGCGTCGTATAGCCGAGGATGACATTGCCCTCCTCGCGGTTGAGGTTAAGGGAGAACGAGCGTACACCGCGGGACTTCATGAAGTCGGTCCAGGCTTCGGTGTCCGGAAGCTTTTTGCCGTTAATGACAAAAGTGACAGAGGTATCGGCGCCGTCGCGGCTGGTCCTAATCAGGACGTGGCGCAAAAGCCCCTTCCCGCTTGCTTCATCATAGACGGAGACGCCGAGTCGGTTCAGCTCCTCGCAGATATCATGTATCAGCTGGTTGGCGCGCTCGGACTGAATAAAACATTCGGAAACTTCAAGCAGGCGATGGCTGCGCGCGGCGTAGAAGCCGGCGCGGGCGCGGCCGTCCGAAAACTGTACGGGATATTGCGCCTTGTTGCGGTAATGCGGAAGTTCCTCCTCTTTCATGCCGAGGACGGGAATCTCCTCCGTAAAAGAAAATCCTCCGATGCGTTCGAGGCAGGAGCGGATTTTCGCGCTCTTGCAGCGGAGCTGCGCTTCGTAGGACAGATGCGCCAGCTGACAGCCCCCGCATTGGGAGGCATAGGGACAGGGAGGCTCGACGCGGTCGTAAGAGGCTGTCAGAATCTCTTCCAGCTTTCCGACGGCATAGGAAGAGCTGATTTTGATGATCCGGACTCGGACGGTTTCGCCGGGCAGTGCGCCCTCGGTGAAAACAGCGAAGCCTTCGAAGCGGCCGATGCCCTCCCCCTTGCTGCCGAGATCCGATATTTCAAGCACGACGGAATCGTTTTTGGCGAAAGGAAGGTCCTTTCTGACTTTACTCATGGCTGATCTCCGGTTTGTAGAGATAACGCTGCAGCGCCTTGTTGTATGCGGTCCAGCTGCCCTCCTCGCGGTCCAGCTCGATGCCGTCTTTCATTTCCTTGAGCTTGGCATCGGCGTCGTCGGCGAGGTGAACGATCAGGGCTTCGGGCGTGGCGGGAAGAACCGGAGAGCCGAATTCAAGACTTCCGTGATGAGAAAGAATAATATGCATCAGACGGTCACGAAGCTCTGCGGGAAAGCCTTCGATTTTTGCGCAGGCCTCCGACAGCTTCATCGCGCCGAGCGAAATGTGGCCGATCAGGCGGCCGGCATCGGAATATTCACAGGCAGGTGCATCGGTAAGCTCTGTAAGCTTGCCGACATCGTGCAGGAGTGCGCCGGCGATGACCAGGTCGCGGTCCGCGATGGGATACTGAGCCTGCAGGGCCTGGGCGATGGTCGCGACAGAAAGGGTGTGCTCGGCCAGACCGCCGCGGTAGTTGTGGTGGAAGCCCTCCGCGGCCGGATGCGCACTGAAGAGCTCCTTCTGAGCCCCGAAAACGGGGAAAAACGCGTCCAGAAGCTGACGGAGGTATAAATTGCCGCAGCTCTCCGCAAGGGCCCTAATTCGGGCGTATAACGCGTCAGGAGGCACATCGGAGACGCGGTAGTAGTTGGACGCGTCATATTCGCTTTCGAGGGCGCGGCGAAGCTGAGTGATGTTGATCTGCCGGTCGCCCTGATAGGAGCCAACCACACCGCGTATTTTGACGATATCATTTTTGTCGAAAGGGCCGATGTTTCCGTCGAGATTCCACACCATGGCGGTGACGCTTCCGGTCTTATCGGCCAGGCTTAGCTTCAGATAAGGCTTGCCGTTCTTGGTGACAAGGCTCTGCTTCTCCTGGCAGAGGTAGAACTCGGTCAGATTCATATCGTCGCTGAGGGTGTTGATGAATTGCATGGATATCTCCTTTTAGAAGTCGGATTTGTCTGAAATGCGGAAGTTTACGTCGAAGGTTTCGGGCTCATTGAGGTCGGCGAAGCGGTAAACCGTGACAGGGACGGTCGAACCGATTTCGCACTGCGCCAGGAGCGCCTTCAGCTCGTCGAAGCTTTTGATGCGCTGACCGTTGAAATGGGTCAGGACGTCATATTCCTCAATGCCGGCCAGTTCGGCGGGGCCGCCGACGGAGGTGCTGTAGACCAGCACACCCTCGGGGATATCGAAACGGTCGTAATATTCCCAGTTGCTGCAGTCGACACCGACGATGCCGAGATAGGGCCGGCTCATGCGGCCGTAATTGATGAGTGCCTCGAGGACAGGCATGGCAGTATTGGTAGGTGTAGCAAAATAAATGCCTTCGTTGTCCAGGGCAATAAGACCGGCGTTGCAGAAGCCGATGACCTCTCCTCTTCCGTTCAGAAGCGGTGCGCCGGAGTCACCGGGGTTGATGGCGGCATCGGTCTGCAGCAGCACATAGGTGGCGCCGATATTGTTCGCGTCGACCAGGGTCAGGCTGCGGCTGGTGGAGCTGATGACGCCGGCGGAGAGGCTGTCCTTGAACTGCAGGTTGGCAGGATTGCCGATGACAAGCGCCAGATCGCCCTGACGGACGGCGTCGCTGTCGCCCAGTGAGGCGATGCGGATGCGGTCGAGTGCTTCCGTGGGAATGTCGCTTTTCCGCACCGACAGGACGGCCAGGTCGGTGTCCTTGTCGATGCCGCAGAGATCCGCTGCAATCATGAAGTTGCTGCCGGAAAAGGCGAGCGTGATGCGTTTTTTGTCCGCCAGAATGTGATAATTCGAGGCGATATAGAGCAAATCGCCCTTTTCCCCGATGACAACGCCGGTGCCGTAGTCCTCGGTATCGGAGGAGCCGTAGCCCTCCGGGAGGACCGCGCAGAGTGAGCAGCGAACGTCGTCGCAGAGCTCGTAGAGATTGGTATAGGGCTCGCCGGAGTTATGCTCTTCCTCGGGAACGCTCTCCTCGGCCCGGAAGGACGGGAAGGTAAATTTACCCCTGACGACGGCATCGCGGAGCTCACCGGAGGCCCAGATCAGTCCGAAGAGAAAGACTGCCAGAAACAGCAGCAGGCAGAAGAAAATGAACAGAAGCTTAGGCAGAAGCCGTTTTTTCGGTTTTTCGCTTTCGGCGCTGTCGATGAGCGTCTGCGTCAGGGAATCAAGATTCATGTTTTAATCCTTTTGCAGCATTATTTTTTGCGCTTACCGCGGGCAGGGTGAAGCTGAAGCAGGTGCCCTCCCCTAATTTGCTGTAAACGGTAAGGTCCTCTCCGTGAGTCAGCATGATCTGCTTGGCAATGGTGAGCCCGAGTCCGGTGCCGGCCTTATCGCGGCCGCGGGAGCGGTCGCCCTTGTGGAAGCGCTCGAAAATGTGCGGGAGCGATTCCTCGCTGATACCGATGCCGCTGTCTGCGACGGAAATGCTGGCTTTTTTATTGATGATACTGGTTTCGACCGAAATCGTGTCCCCCTCACGCGTGAACTTCAGGGCATTATCGATCAGATTGTAGAGGACGCGCTCGATCAGGGCCTCATCGGCATTGACATAGAGCTTTTCCTGCAGGAACTGGAACTCGATGTTGATCTTGCGGTCCTTGATGCGCTGCTCGAAGCCGAGCGCCAGGCGGATGATGGTCTCGTTGATATCGAATTCACAGCGGTTCAGAGTGATCTGACCGTTTTCCATTTTGGTCAGGTCGAGCACGTTGTTCGCGAGCTTGGTCAGGCGGTTGGTTTCATCGAGCACGATCCCCATGTAGCGAGGATAGGCTTCTTCGGGGATGGTTCCGTCCATCATGGCCTCGATGTAGCCCTTGATGGAGGTGAGCGGCGAGCGGAAGTCATGCGAGATATTGGCGATGAAGTCGCTTTGCAGGGCATCTGCCTCTTTCAGCTCCTCGGTCATGCGGTTGAAGGAGTCGGTCAGCTGACCGATTTCGTCATTTTGCTTGTTTTCAATATGATGCGAGAAGTCTCCGCGTGTGATGGCGACGGCGGCCTCCTGAAGGTTGCGGACGGGCGCTATGATGTTGTTGGTCAGGAAGAAGACCATGAACCAGCTGGCCAGTGAAAGAACTGCGATGATAGCGAAGACCAGGATCAGAATGGTGTTTGCGGCCGTCTCGATATCGCTCATCGATATATGGACAAAAACAGCCGCTTCGCTGACGGAGGGGACGGTGGCGCTGGCGCCGCCGGGCAGCGGGATGCGCTTCTGCGTCTTACAGTTCTGCTGGTATCCCACTGAATAAGTGCTTCCGTTGAATACGCGGTTGAACGCATTTGAAAATTCACCGCTGCTTTGTCCGTGAAGAACAGAAAGGACGAGCTCCGATTCCTCCGCAGTCAATTCACTTTCCAGATGGGACTCATTACTGTCGGCGGTTGTGCCGAAGCTGTAAACGCTTACCTTGCCCTCCTCATCCAGGGCGATCCAGATGCAGGTGCCGGTTGACCGCGCGGTGGCTTCCAGCAGACGGCCGGTCTCAGAGGAGCTCCGGAAATCTGCGGCGGAAAGCTGCTCGGCGACGACAGTCCTGATCTGTTCTACGTCATCTACGCGAGTGCGGATGAAAAAACGCTGGATGTAATTAGGCAGGAAAATCGCGGCCAGAAGGATGATGAAAAGCAGAAGCACCGAAAAGCAGAGAAGAATCTTCAGCCGCAGGGAAACGAACTTTTCTTTCATAGCTTAATCGTTTTTGACTTCGAATTTATAGCCGACGCCCCAGACGGTCTCAATGCTCCAGGGCAGTCCGCTCTCATCGTTGTTGATTTTCTCGCGGATGCGTTTGATGTGGACATCCACGGTGCGGGTCCCGCCCATGAATTCGTAGCCCCAGATTTGGTTGAGGAGCTGTTCGCGGGTGAAGACCTGGTTGGGGCTGGAGGCCAGAAAGTACAGAAGCTCCAGCTCCTTAGGGGGCATGTCGATATCATTGCCGCGGTAGGTGACGGAGTAATTGGAGAGATTGATGATGAGTTCGGGATAGATCAGACGCTTGATGGCTGCGCTGTCTGTCTTGGATTCCAGCCTGCGGAGGACAGCTTTGACACGGGCAACAAGCTCCTTGGGATCGAAGGGCTTGACCATGTAATCATCAGCGCCCAGCTCAAGTCCCAGTACCTTGTCGAAGGTTTCGCCCTTGGCTGTCAGCATGATGATGGGAGTCTGGGAGGTCTTGCGGACCTCGCGGCAGACCTCGTAGCCGTCTACCTCGGGCATCATGATGTCGAGCACGATGAGGTTCGGCTTGAAGCTGCTGACCAGGGAAAGCGCTTCACGGCCGTCGAAGGCCTTTTTGACCTCATAGCCCTCCTTGGTCAGATAGAGGGAGATCAGCTCAGCGATATTCTGATCGTCATCGGTTACAAGGATTTTCTGCTTTGTGTTCATACTCAAGCTGCTCCTTTCTTATTTTTTCAGTTCGACCACGGTGACGCCGGCATCGCCTTCGCCGTAGGCTCCCAGATGGAAGCTCTTGACGTGAGGCGCACGCTTTAGGTAGCGATGAATGCCCTCCCGAAGGGCGCCTGTACCCTTTCCGTGGATAATGCGGATCTGGTCGAGGCCGCTCATGGAGGCATCGTCCAGGTATTTGTCGAGCTCGAATACGGCTTCGTCCACATTCTGGCCTCGCACGTCGATTTCGGCCTTGATCATCGTGGATTTTCCGAAGGCGCCGACCGTTGTGCCCTTATCTTTGGGCTGTTCGTCATCCTCCCGGCCGATCAGCTCGACGATTTCGTCGGGACGGACCTGCATTTTGATGATGCCGGCCTGGACCGTATAGCGGCCGCGTGAATCGGGCTTCTGGATGATGGTCATGATCTGGTCGAAGGTCGCGATGCGGACCTGATCGCCGACGGACAGCTTGCTCTTGTCAAGAGGCTTTGCTTTGCGTGCGATGACGGGCTCGTTTTTCGTGTTTTCGAGTTCCGCGCTCATGTCGCGAAGCTTGCGGCGTTCTTCTTCAAGCCCGCGGACGTCAACCTTTTGCCCCTTTTGGATCAGCTTGTTGACGCGGGCAATGGATTCATCAGCCTCGGCCTTGGCGCGTTTGATGAGCTCCCGCGCCTGCTGCTTGGCGGCCTCAAGAATTTTTTCGCGCTGTGCCTCGAGCTTTTCGCTTTCGCGGCGGGTGGTCTGTGCCAGCGCGTCCGTCTCTTTC
>JAZRWR010000020.1:0-6075 GCA_045599825.1 Bianqueaceae bacterium
CCGATGACCGGGTCCAGCTTTTGCGCGCGGGCCTGCTCGACCAGGTCCTGACCGTATTTGGAAAGGACATCGTAGGAGTCCTCGGGATTTTCACTGGTGACGTGCGCCTTGCCGCGGACGCCCTCGAGCGCGGCGGTAAAGCTTTTTTCCGTGATGCGGAAGGCGTTCAGAACGGTCCGGATGCTCAGGGAGGGCTTGCGGATAAGGCCGAGCATTAGGTGCTCGACAGACACATAGTCATCCTGCATCTGCGCGGCGGCCTCCTCGGCCGCGTTGAAGGACTCGTTCATTTCACGCGAAATGTAGACGCTGTCCGTGTCCTGCGCCCCGCTGACCTTTGGAAAGCGCGCCAGCTGCTCGGTGAGCGCGTTCCGGAAGGCCTGTCTGTCGACATACATTTTTTCCAGCAAAGAGCCGATCAGGCCGTCGGGCTGCTTGGCCAGAGCCAGCAAAAGATGCTCCTGCTCCAGCTGAGAATGGCCGTTTTCACCGGCCAGCGCTTTGGCGTCGCGGACGGCGTCAAGGCTTTTTCTGGTAAACTTCTGCAGATTCATGATTTTTCCCCCTTTTATGCGAAGACGAAGCCGCCCTCGTTCAGGTAGGCTTCATACAGATTTTCCATGGTAAAGGCGCTCTCGGTTTCACTTTCGAGCCGGCTGAAATAATGCTCGAGCGCGGCGTCGATCAGGCGGATGTAGGCCAGAAGCGCAGCCGCGAACTCGTCGTCACTCAGGCTTTTTCCGGCAGGCAGCACCAGGCTGCGGCACCAGCGGCCGCCGCCGTCCCAGATGCCTCCGGGCGCCCCGTTCATCTTCTCGATCCAGTTCCACAGGCTGAAGAAGCGGGCGAAAAGCTCCAGCAGCTGCGCGTTCTGGCTGCGGAGCATGACGCGGAGCTCACCGACCCCTCGGCCGCCTTCCCGGGTTTCTTCGGCGGGCGAAAGCTCGACGCTGAAGCGCACGGTCGGATTGTATTTGTAGGAAAGGGCCGAACGAAGCATCAGCACCGAGGGACTGCCGCTTTGCACACGGATGCGGTCGGCTGTGTCCAGTGCCTGCGCCACACGGCTGTAGATGCCCTGCGCTCGTGCCTCCGGCGTGACGCAGGAGGCGTATTCGGCCAGGATGCGGTTGACCATGGCCGACCGGCTGATGCCTTCCTGATAGGCGGCCCGGTCAACCAGGGATACCACCTCATCAGACAGGACCAGGGAATAAATGCTTTTGCTCATCGCTTGGACCTCTCCTTTCTTTTACCTATATTATACCACCGTTTGTAATAACTCGTCAAATATTTTAATAGTAATTTGCGCGATTTTTATTCAGCTTTCTTTTTGGAGCGCTTTATGGTATCATCTCTTAGAATGGCTGCTTGATAGCTTAGTTTTCGCAGTTAATAAGCAGCCCTTGCAATATGCACCAAACGGAGGCACCTATGAACACGTCCCGCATTTTTGGCTATTCCTTCTGCAATCCGGTGGAGGTCGAAGCGGATTACCTGAAATTCACCGTCGATTACTGCATCAAGGCCGGCATCAACCACATCCAGATCATCGGCCCCATCCACGACAGCGTGCTTGGCAACGTCGACGGCATGACGCTCTACAAAAAATACGCCCGCTTCAACGAGGGCAAAAATCCTGACTATATCGAAAGCACAACGCGCGCCTTCGCCGAGGTACTGCCCGCGGCGCACGCAGCCGGCATCCGCTCCTACGTCTGGCACCACGAGCTGGAGCTGCCCGACGGCTTCGCCGAGGCCTTCCCCGAAACCCTGAACGAAACGGGTGATTTCGAGGTCTCCCACCCCCTCATCCGCGATTTCCTGGAGCAGAAGATCTTCGACTTCTTCGATCAGTATCCGGACATCGACGGCATCGTCCTGACCCTGCACGAGACCCGCGTTCCGCTGCTCAAGCTGCAGCATCAGAAGCTGAACCGCGAGGAACGCGTCCAATATGTCACCGGCATTCTGTACGAGGCCTGCGCGGCACGCGGCAAGGAGCTGATCGTCCGTCCCTTCGCCAGCATCCCCGAGGACTACTCCATGCTGATGAACGCCTACGCGGCCATCTCTCCCGACCTGGTCGTCATGGACAAGTGGACACAGTTCGACTGGAGCCTCTGTGCCCCGCACAACTCCTTCTTCGACCGCATCAAGGTCAATCCGCTCATGGTCGAGGCAGACATCTTCGGCGAATTCTTCGGCAAGGGCCGGCTGCCGCTGATGCTTCTGGACCACATCAAGCAGAAGGCCGCCTATTGCGAAAGCCACAACGTCCGCGGCTACTGCGCGCGAATCGACCGCAACGGCATGATCCCCTTCGGCGACGTCAACGAGGTCAACCTGCCCATCATGGAGGCCTGCATGCGCGGCGAGGATCCCGACGCGGCCGCTCTGCGCTTCTTCGAAAAGCGCTATCCCGGCGCCGGCGCCGAGGTCTTCGAGCTGATGAGGAGCAGCGAGGACATCGTCAAGCACATCATCTACCTGCGCGGCTACTATTTCAGCGAGCTGAGCTACTTCCCCGGTCTGAACCACTGCAAGAACCACTTCTACTTTGAAATGATGCGCGAGAGCTTCCGCCTGGTCTCCGGCGAATGGTTCATCCCTGTCGGCTGGGAGCGCGGCAGCCTGCAGGAGGTCCGCGACGAAAAAGCCAAGGCGCTGGCCGATGCGAAGCTTCTGCGCGCCCGTCTCGAGGAGCTGAAGGGGCTTCTGAGCGAGGGCGATTACAAGGCCCTGCTTGTCAAGTTCGAAAACCTCTGCCTGGTCGCCCGCGCCTGGTGTCTGCTGGTCGAGGTCTTCTACAGCTACGAAAATTACTTTGCGCTGGGCGACGAGTCCCTGGCCGCTTCTCTTGAGGAAGCCCTGAACTCGCTCCTGGCCGTCCGCGATGAGGGCGCCCGCTCGCTCGGCACGCTCTTCTACTGCTTCCTGGGCGACAAGGGCGAAACGAAGGACTTCATCGGCGAGTTCGTCGCCGACGTCCGTGCCACCTTCGCCGCCGAAAAGGCGCTCTGCGAAGCGCTCCGCGCTCAGGCTCCGCGGGACTTTGTCATCTGCGGCGGCTGCGCCGAGGGCCACGCCCTGATGAAGGAGGTCAACTTCTCCGACACCGGACTGATGAACGGCGCGCCCTACCGCGTGCCCGGCCATGATCCCAAGCGCTTCTGGAGCATGGTCAACACCCACGGCTGGTTCAGCTACGAGCTGGCGGCGGCGCCCGGCTGCCTGAACACGCTCGAGCTAACCGTCGGCTCCTTCACCGACACACTCGCGCTCAAGCTCACCATCGGTGACAGCGTGACGGAAATCCGCCAAAAGACGGAGCCCGAAAAGCCGCTTCTCTTCCGGATCCCCTTCCGCACCGAGGACGGTCAGGACCGCGTCCGCATCCGTCTGGACCGACTGAGCGCCGACACGCCCTTCGCAGTCTCGATGATGACCAAGTAAAAAAAAGGGGATTCTCACTGTACGTTCTGCGTACAGCGAGAATCTCTGACGAAGGCGTACACTCAAAAACGCTTTTTAAGGCACTCATGTCCTTAAGAGCACCCGCCCAAAGGAAACGAATTCCTCTTCGGCTGCTTTTGCTTTGTGAGCATACAAAAATGCCTCCCGGATGCGTCTGCGGGAGGCATTTTACTTTGAGCTTATTTCATCAGCTGCTTAATCCAGCGTTTTTCCTTGGCGGATACGGTTCCGTCGATTGCGCAGATCAGAAGGCAGACCGTGATGATATCGTCTTTCACGTAATCATCCATCAGGCTGAACAGGTCGACCATGTAATTGGTGTAGGTCAGAAGCTCACGATTGTCTTCCTTGCACTTTTTGATATATTCGCAGCACTCGTTATAGCTGATATATCCCCCGAAGAACTCCTGAAAGAGCGGAACGGCCATCAGATATTCTTCTTCCGCAAGCTTGCCGTCGGCCACCACGGAGGCCAGGATGAATTTGCGGAAAATATCAATGCCGCTCTGACCGTCCTTGGCATACTCGTCCAACACAGGCAGAATATCGCCTGAGAGGTCCTTCACGGTCTGGGTATATTCTTCTGCGCCCATCTCTTCAAATTCACGGCACAGCTCGTTAAATGCGGTCATAGCTTATTCCTCCTTAAAAAAATGTCAGGGAAGGCATAGAGCGGCCTTTCCTGACACCGTTTTGGAAACTTAATCTGCAATGTAGGGCAGCAGCGCAAGCTGACGGGCACGCTTGATGGCGATAACCAGAACACGCTGATGCTTGGCGCAGGTTCCGCTGATGCGGCGGGGAAGAATCTTGCCGCGCTCAGAAACAAACTTCTTCAGTTTGGCAACGTCCTTGTAGCTGATAGGCTCAACGTTGCTTCCGCAGAAAGCGCAGACCTTCTTGCGACGACGCATGGTGGTGGGCTTTCTCTTGATAGGAGCGGTATTCTCAGACATTTTGATATCTCCTTATAAAATGCTTTGGTTAGAAGGGCAAATCATCGTCGCCTTCAATTTGACTGTCGATAGGCATAAAACTATCGTTCTTCTGAGCAGAAGCAGGCTTGCTGGTGTAACCGTTGCCGGCGGGCGCAAAATCATTGCTGCCGGACTGAGAAGCGTTCTTGCTCTCAGCGAAATACTGGTCACTGACGCGTACATCATGGGTGTTAACCGTCTGGCCGTCACGGTTGGTGTAGGTGCGGAAAGTGATTTCTCCGACTACAGCGACCTGCTGGCCTTTCTTGAAGTACTTGGAAGCAAACTCGGCCTGTGCGCCGAATGCGGTAATATTGAAGAAATCCGCATCAGGCTCACCCTCACGCTTAAAACGGCGGTTTACGGCCAGACCGTAATGGCAGACCGCGGTGGCATTGGCGCCACTGCCGTAGCGAAGCTCAGGGTCACGGGTCAATCTACCCATTAAAATAATCTTGTTCATCACAAAACCTCCCTCGGTTTGTGCTGCTTATTCTTCGTCTAAACGAACAATAAGATAACGAAGAACGGTTTCCATCATAATATGCAGGTTCTGCTCCAGCGCAGGCGCAAACGCAGGTTCTGCATCAACATTGATGAAATAGTAGTAGCCCTCATTCTCCTTGCGGATTTCGTAGGCAAGCTTCTTCTTGCCCCATTCTTCCGTATTGGTGATGGTGCCCTCATACCGTCCGATGTAGCCTTTAATCTGGTCGAGCACTTCAGCTCTCTTTTCTTCGGTCATAGCCGCAGAAAGTACTAAGGCAACTTCGTATTTGTTCATCATCTACACCTCCTTTTGGTCTTTCGGCCCTTCTTCGAACCGCTTACGGACGCGGCCCTTATAAGAGCAAGGATTGTTATCCGGTCATCTATACTATCAAATATGCAGCCAATTTTCAAGTCCTTTTTTACTTTTTTTCAAAAATGTCTGAAATAGCGGCTCATGGTATAGTATCGGCCGAAAAGTCCTGTATGTTCGGATTTTTTTACAAATCCTGATAAAAAACGGCATCCGCCGGGCCCTTTGTGAGGACCCAGACGTTTTTGCCGGCTTTTTTCTTTTTGTCCTGCTGAAGCGCGGCCGCAAAGAGATCCGCGGGGCAGTCGGGAAGCCGATCCGAAAAGCCGAGCCGATCGAGCGCCCGCTCCTGCCGGGCGGTCCATCCGGCATCGCAGATGCCAAGCTCCAGCGCCTTGCGCGCCGCCGCGCGGATGCCGAAGGCCACCGCCTCGCCGTGAAGCAGCTGATAGCCCGAGCACAGCTCATAGGCGTGGCCGGCCGTGTGGCCGTAGTTCAAGATGCGCCGCAGGCCCGCTTCCGTAAAATCCTTTTGCACGATATCGCTTTTGACGCGCGCGCAGCGGGCGATGACCGCCTCGAGAGTCTTCGGGTCGCGCGCAAGAAGTGCCTCGCTCCCCTCCTCCATCAGCTCAAGGAGCGTCTCGTCCGCAGCAAAGCCGAGCTTCAGCGCCTCCGCCAGGCCGGCGCGGTAGCTGCGCACGTCCAGTGTCGTCAGCGTATCCATGTCCATGTAAACCGCTTCGGGCAGCTTGAACGCGCCGATCAGATTCTTGCCGGCCGGCGTATCCACCCCGCACTTGCCGCCGATGGACGCAT
>JAZRWR010000021.1:0-3637 GCA_045599825.1 Bianqueaceae bacterium
CATACGGCGTCCGGCTCCCTGCGGATTATGACGGCCCTGTACCGGCGCAGATGCAGCTGATGGACGTTCCGGCAGGCGATTACATCGTGTTTGAACACGGCCCGTTTGACTTTGAAACGGAAAGCGAAAGCGTGGAAGCGAAGATCGAAGCGGCTATGGAGGACTACGACTATGCTTCTGACGGCTATGCGCTGGACCTGACGCCGGAACGGGTCTTTTATTTCTACCATGATTGCGAGCGATTCTTCAAATACGTCCGGCCTGTGAAAAAGCTGGATCCATAAAAATGGGAGCCGACGCATCAGCGTCGGCTCCTGCCTTTTTCCCGCGTTAACGCGCGGGAGTTACATTCATTCCAGCTGACCGGGGAGCCTCAGGTTCACCTTTGGAGGAAAGTTCCTGTCAAATTCAGCAACCTCGTCCGCATCCACGTAGTATCCCTGCGGCGTGCGGTAAATGCCGGTGACGCCATCCAGATACCCGGGGATCAGTTCCTTACAGAGGAAGAAGGACGCGTCCGCGCCTTCCGGCAGGTCGTGATAGCGGATGCCGAACTTCGAGGCGTAGTCAAAGCCGCATTTGCCATAGAAGCGAATGTTGCCTTCAAACAGGACCGCGCCGAAGCCAAGCGCACGGGCCTGCTCCAGCGAGTAATCCAGCAGCTGCTTGCCATAGCCCCTGCGCTTCAGCTCCGGGATGATGCCGATGGGCCCCATGGTGAGAATGGGGATCACGCGGCCGTCATCCGCGTCGATGATCGTGCGCATGAACATATTCTGGCCGATCAGCCGGCCGTCCTGCTCCATGACGAAGTCCAGCTCCTTCACGAAAGCCGGGTCGTTCCGCAGCACGTGGATGACGTAATGCTCGCTGCAGCCCGGGTGATAGACGTTCCAGAACGATTCTCTCACCAGGTTTTCCACTTCCCTGTAGTCTTCCGGTCGCTCAAAACGAATGGTATAGTCATTTCGATTCATTGTTTAACCTCCTGAAAATTGTTGACTGCAATTGCCCAAGGCGGGAGGTCTGGTCGGTCGTCGGCAGACCTCCCGGTCAGCCCACAATCTCCGATGTGTTGTACTTTCTCAAAAAGCACGCTCCTGTAATGAATATTATAATCAGGCCGGAGGCCGGATTCACCGAATGTTGGAATTTTCAGCCCAGATTCGTCACCAGACGGGTGGCGATGAGCAGCGCGGCCTCGCGGGTCGCGTTGGCGTAATGCATGGCCTCCTCGTCGGAGGTAACGTTGCGGGGATTGAAGATATCCAGCCCGTCCGCGTCCTTACCGATGCCCTTGATGAGGCCCTTATCATACATGAAATACACGCTGTCGTAGGCCCAGCTGGAGATCTTTCCGTCGTCGGAGAGCCTGGCGTTTACAGAATAAAGTTCGTGGAAAGCGTCGCTGAATTTCCCGTCGTCCGCAAGGGTCCAGCCATCAAGGGCGACCTTTTTGTAGGTGCGGGTGAGCATGGTGGCGGCGGTCTGCCGGTCCAGCAGGGTATCGGGCTGGAACTCATCGGCGCTGATGCCGAGGACGATGCCCAGACCGTAGGCTTTCAGGACCTCCGCATCGCTGCAGTCCTTGAAAGGATTCACGGCGGCGGGGACGGACTTCGTGCCGGTGAGGGATTCATAGACCTTCACGGCCACGGCGGCGAACTCCGCACGGGTGATGGGCTTCGTCATATCCGTGCCCATCAGGCAATCGGGGATAAGGCCCAGCGAGGCAGCCTGCGCAAGCTCCGCTTTCGCCCATTCGGACGCATTCAGGTTCAGAAAATCAAAGTTGGTTCTGATATACATATTCGAGCCGCTGTAGCAGCGCTCCATATAAAACATATCAAATTCGACGATATCGCCGACCTTGATCCCCAGATCCGCAGCGATGTCATCCAGCGTCACGTAAGCGGACTCGCTGCTATGAACGCCGCCCAGGTCGATCACCAGCTGATCATTGAAGAAGACCCAGACGTCGTCATCGCCGCTGAACTCAAATTCCGCGCCCTGCACGTATTTGAATCTGGTGTGGATCTCCACCGAGAAATGATAGTTATGCTCATATTCTTCATTTCCGAACAGTTCGTTGTCGATGGGGAAAAAGCCGTCCAGATAATTCCCGTCTTCATCAACAGAGGAATCAATGACCCAATATCCCTCTCCGTCCGGGCGCATGACGAGCTGCTTCTTCGTCGTCATGTTGTAACCGGGCACATCCGTGAAAAAAGCATCCAGCTGCGCCTGCGTAATGCTGCTGTCAAAGGTTTCCTGCCATACGTCAAGGTTGAAGACCGGCTTCTTATTGCTGTCAAGCGTGGCTTGAACCAGCCCTTCCTGCAAAGAGATCGTCCCATCAAACAAAACGCCGTCTTTGTTGAAATCTCTTACCGTAATGTCCAAAACCACGTTCTCATCCGCTGCAAGAGAAGACACGGGGAACAGGAACAGGCACATCATCAGTACCAGCGCGAGTGAAAGTATCCGTTTTTTCATATGTCATCCTCCTCATTCAGTCTCAGGCGATTTATTAAAACAAAGATAACATACAGGCCGAAAAAATGCAAGGGCGCTTCCATTGGGAAAGCGCCCCTCGGATTGTCAAAAACCTCATGGTTGATAAAGGTTTGATGAATTTGGTATAGAAGCCTCGCAGAGTTCGCTGCCCGCAGGCAGCAATCCCGCTCGAAAAAGTCCGTGGACTTTTTCGACACGCAAAAGGGCACTTTCATTGGGAAAGCGCCCCTGCGGTTCAGAACAGTTTTCTCACGTCGTTGAACATCACGAACGCCATCAGCGCCAGCAGGAGGATGAGACCTGCCGCGTGGATATAGGTCTCGATCTTCGGATTGGGCTTGCGTCCGATCGCCTTCTCGATGCACCAGAAGATCAGCATGGAGAAGATATGCCCCCCGTCCAGCGCGGGAATGGGCAGCATATTCATGACGGCCAGATTCACCGCGATGAAGGCGATGAGGCTGAACACGTTTCCCAGCCCTTCGCCCACGGTGGCGGCCTCAGCCCCCGCGTCGCCGATGGCCTTCACCATGCCAACCGGGCCGCTCAGGTCGTTGACCCCGGCTTTGCCGCTGACGAGGTATTTCAGACTTACCCACACGACCCGGGCATAATAGGAGCAGTCGTTGCAGGCCTCCTGCAGGGCGGTCAAAACCGTCAGCGGTTTCTGGTCGAAATACAGACCGTATTTATAGACCGTGTTGCCCGCCTCGTCGGTGTATTCCCGCAGGGTCAGGGGGAAATCCTCCAGCTTCCGCCGCTGCCCGTCCCGCTTCACCACAAGATCCACGGTGTCCCCGTCGCTGACGGACATGAACAATGTGAAATCCCGCGTGGAGTTGACGCGCCAGCCGTTCACGGAGACGATCTGATCGCCTGCCTGCAGACCCTCGCTCCCTTCCAGCGGGAACCCGTCCATAAAGCCCGTGAGCCGGGCGGTGGGAACGAGATAACCACCGGCGAAGGCAAAGGACAGGTAGATGATGAGGGAGATAAGGAAGCCGATGACCAGATTCGCCGCGCTGCCCGCCGCCAGCACACAGAGGCGCTGCCAGATGGGTTTCTGCGGGAAAGCGCGGGGATCGTCGCTTTCCCCGTCCTCACCCTCGATGGCGCAGAA
>JAZRWR010000022.1:0-7219 GCA_045599825.1 Bianqueaceae bacterium
CTACGCCATGCGCAGCGCCGCGGAAGACCTGACGCAGTTCGGTGACTTTGATGAGGTCGCTTCACAGTTCCGCGAAAGCGCGGTCACGCCTTTCCGCTATGACGGCGGCGTTTACGCGCTTCCCGAGACGCAGACATTTTCGCTTCTGTTCTACCGCTCGGATATCCTGGAGGAGCTGAACCTCGTTATACCGGAGACGTGGACGGACATCATCGACATTCTGCCGACCCTGCAGGGCAACAATATGACCATCGGTATCCACTATCCCGAGATCACGAGCCCGGATCTGTCCGTGTTCGATTCTCTTGTTTACCAGAACGGCGGCACGATCTATGATCCGGACGGGAAAAGGACCATGATCGACAATGATGCCGGAGTCGCCGCATTCCGCTTCTATACGGAACTGTACAACGATTACGGTCTGCCGACGGGCTTCGATTTTGTGAGCCGTTTCAGAAGCGGCGAAATGCCCATCGGCATCACATCCTATACGGCTTACAACACCCTTATGGTCTCCGCGCCGGAGATCCGGGGCTTGTGGGACTTCACCCTGTTCCCCGGCACGGTACTGGAGGACGGCAGCATTTCACACCTGACACAGAGCAGCGGCGTTTGCTGCATGATGCTGTCTTCGAACGATGAACAGGCCAAAGCGTCCTCGTGGGAATTCATGAAATGGTGGACGGGAACCGAAACGCAGGTCCGCTTCGGCCGCGAGATGGAGAGCATACTGGGTGCTTCCGCCCGCTATGCTACCGCCAATACCGGGGCAATCAGGCAGCTCGCCTGGTCCGCCCGCCAGCTCGATGTGCTGGAAACGCAGATGGCCGAAACCTTCGGCTTCCCCGAGATCGCCGGCGGTTATTCCACCACCCGCCACATCACCAACGCCATCCGCAAGGTCATTAACGAAAAACGGGATGCCCGTGAGGTGTTGGCCTCCTATTCCAAAACCATCAACGAAGAGATCAAGATCAAGCGGCAGGAATTCAATCTGCCCATTGACTGAGAAAGGAAAGGAGGAGAAAGCAAGTGAGTTCCCAAGCATTGATGCCCAAATACTTCGCGATGAAGAAAGAGAACATCAAGCACGGCTGGGCGGAAGCCAAGCGCAACAAGGTCTGCTATCTGTTCCTTGCGCCCTACGCCATCCTGTTCATCACCTTCTTCATCCTGCCCATCGCGACCTCCATTTTCTACAGTTTCACCTACAATAACATTCTGGAGCCCCCGCGTTTTGTGGGCTTCGGCAACTACATCAATCTGATCCTGCAGGACGAAGTATTTCTGACCTCCGTCAAAAACACCTTCGTCATCGCGGTCATCACCGGACCGGTCGGCTACATCCTTTCCTTCCTGTTCGCGTGGTCGATCAACGAGCTTCCCAAGTGGCTGCGCGCCATCGCGGTGGTCATCTTCTACGCCCCCTCCATCGCGGGCAACGCATTCACCGTGTTCTCCATCATCTTCCGCGGAGACGCCTACGGCTGGCTCAACTCCATCTGCATGGATTTCGGCATCATCAACGCCCCGATCCTGTGGCTGACCAATCCCCAGTACATGATGACCATCCTGATCATCGTCATACTGTGGATGAGCATGGGCACCGGCTTCCTCTCCTTTGTTGCCGGTTTCCAGAGCATCGACAGGAGCATGTACGAGGCGGGCTACGTGGACGGCGTGCGCAACCGCTGGCAGGAGCTGTACCACATCACCCTGCCCTCCATGAAGCCCATGCTGCTGTTCGGCGCGGTCATGAGCATCACCTCCGCGTCCAACGTCTGCGACGTGCCCCGTGCCCTGTGCGGCTATCCCTCCACGGACTATGCCGCCCGCACCGTCGTCACCCACCTGTTCGACTACGGCTTCAGCCGTTTCGAGATGGGCTACGCCAGCGCCATCGCAACGCTGCTGTTCCTCGTCATGATTCTGTGCAAAAAGGCGATCAGTTCGCTGCTGGGAAGGTTGGGAAGCTGATATGAGTGAAATGAATACCGTTTCTTCCTCCGGCGTACTGCGCTTGATTGACGGCAAAAAGTATCGCGGCCAACTGGTGGCCGGCGAGACGGGCGCCGCGTTCTATGTCAAAAAGCAGACGGAGCCTCTGGTGGAGTTCCGCTATGTGAAGCTGAACCGTCTGGACAATATCCGCCGCGGCGGCACCTCAAGTGATGTGACCGTGGTGCTCAAGGGCGAGGCCAACGACGGCGAGAAGTACACCTTCGAGCTGACACAGGGACTCAAGATCTACGACTATATCAACAAGCACTGGACCACAAAGCCTCCGCGCATGAAGAGCCGCGCGGACGAGCTGAAGCGTCTGGCGGAGCTGCGCGGCGAGCGCATCCAGACGGTGAAGCATCACCTGATCAAGCGCCGCCACCCGAACCGCTCCATCTGGGGCGACATCGGCATCTATCTCGTACTGCTTCTCGTGGGCTTCATGATGGCGTTCCCGCTGATCTTCCTGATCGGCTCGTCGCTCAAGCCTCTGGACGAGTTGTTCCGTTTCCCGCCCACGGTATTCGCGCAGCACCCGACCTTTGATAACTTCTCCGACCTCGTGGTCACGATGGGACAGAGCTGGGTGCCGTTCAGCAGATACCTGACGAACACGTTCCTGATTACGGCGCTGGGCACCTTCGGCCACCTGATCATCGCCTCCATGGCGGCGTTTGTGCTGGCGAAGTATCAATTTCCCGGCGGAAAGCTGTTCTTCGCGCTGGTCACCACCGGCCTCATGTTCTCCGGCTACGTGACGGGCATCCCGAACTACCTGATCATGAGCAGGCTGGGCATGATCGACACCTACTGGGCGCTGATCCTGCCGGCGTTCGCGGCCCCCATCGGTCTGTTCATGATGAAGCAGTTCATGGAGAGCATCCCGACGGCGCTCATCGAGGCGGCCCACATCGACGGCGCGGGCGAGTTCCGCATTTTCTGGAACATCGTGATGCCCAACGTGAAGCCGGCGTGGCTGACCGTGATCATCTTCTCCGTGCAGTCCCTGTGGAACACCAGTGCCAGCACGGTCATCTACTCCGAAGCCAAGAAGACCCTGGTCTTCGCGCTTCAGCAGATTCAGGCAGGCGGTATCCCCCGTACCGGTCAGACCGCCGCTGCCACGGTAGTTATCGTTTCCGTCCCCATCATCATCTTCATCCTGAGCCAGAGCCAGATCCTCGAGACCATGGCTTCCTCCGGTATCAAAGACTGATGATCGCCTATGACAAACAAGTATAACAGGAGGGGAATGAAATGAAATTCTGCCGGAAGACCTTACCGGTTCTTATGTGTCTCATCCTGTTCCTTTCATACACGGCCGTCGCCGACGACAGCTTCAATATGAATGTGGACGGATTCAGCACATCCTATACCTACAGCTATGACTACTGGGGCGATGTCATGGAGGTGCCGGACGCCTACCGCGTGTCCGCCGTCATCGACACCACCTCGCTGGGACTCGAATCTCTGGGCGGCAAAGCCCTGAGCAAGCCCCAGAGCCTGTTCGTGAGCGGAAATGACCTTTACGTGGCCGACACCGCCAACAACCGCCTGATCGTGCTGACCGTGAACGAAGGGCTGTGGTCCGTCTCCCGCATCATCGACACCATCGCGGGCGACCGCATCGGCAAGTTCTCCTCGCCCTACGACATGTTCGTGGACAAGGACGGAAATATCTACGTGTCGGATTACGGCGCCAACCGCGTGGTGCTCATGGACAAGGACGCGAACTTCATCCGCGAGTTCGTAAAGCCCACCGATGCCACCTTCGACCAGAGCAACGATTTCCTGCCCAAGAAGATCGTCGCCGACGACTCCGGACGCCTGTATGTGCTGGCTCAGAACGTCAACAAGGGTCTGGTCAAGTTTGAGGCCGACGGCAGCTTCACCGGCTTCATCGGCGCCAATCAGGTGACCGCGTCCATGGGCGAATACATCTGGAAGCGCTACTTCCAGACCGACGCCCAGCGCGCCCAGAGCGCGGCGTTCGTGCCCACCGAGTACGAAAACCTGTTCATCGACGGCGAAGGCTTCATCTACGTGACCACTACCACCTTCGACGAATACGATCTCAAGTGGGATAACGCCAAGCCCATCCGCCGGCTCAATTCTCTGGGCAACGACATTCTCATCAAGAATGACCGCTATCCCCCCATCGGCGACCTGTACTGGCAGGAGGGCGACAACAACCTGTACGGTCCCAGCCGCTTCACCGACATCACCGTGCTGCAGGACGACATCTACGTAGCTCTGGACCGCACCCGCGGCCGCCTGTTCGGCTACGATTCGCAGGGCATCATGCTTTGGGCCTTCGGTACCCGCGGCAGCGTGGACGGTGCCTTCACCAGTGCCGTCTCTCTGGAGCACATGGGCACCGACCTGCTGGTGCTGGACCAGATCAAGAACACCATCACGGTCTTTACCGCCACGGAGTACGGACAGCTGGTCTACGACGCCATAACCACCTATCAGAAGGGCGACTACGACGAGAGCGCGGACATCTGGACGGAAGTCATGAAGCTCAACTCCAACTACGCTCTGGCCTTCCGCGGCATCGGCCGCGCCCTGCTCCGGCAGGACAGGTTCAAGGAAGCCATGGACTACTTTGAGCTGGCCCATGACAGGGAGAATTACGGCCGCGCCTTCAAGCTCTTCCGCAAGCAGTGGGTGGAGCAGAACGTCTGGTGGATCGTGATCATCCTCGCGGTGGTACTCATCGTACCGCTGGTCATCGGCAAAATCAGAAAAGCAAAGTGGGAGGTGATGATGCATGAGCACAACAAAGTCCATAAAAACGTTTGATCCCGCCGCGTCCGCTTCCCGCAGGGAGTGGTGGAAACGCTACCTGAACTCACTGAAGTACGCGTTCCATGTCATCGTCCATCCCTTTGACGGCTTCTGGGATCTGGGACACGAGAACAAGGGCACGGTCGCCGCGGCCAACACCTACCTGTTTCTGTTCCTGCTGACCCGCGTCATCAAGCTGCTCTACACCAACTTCCAGTTTATCAACAACCCCATCCAGTACATCAACGTGCCGGAAGAGGCGCTCTCCCTGCTGCTCCCCTTCCTCATCCTGTGCATCGCCAACTGGGCCATGACCACCCTGTTTGACGGCAAGGGGCGCTTCAAGGACATCTACACCGCAATGTGCTACGCGCTGGTGCCCTACACACTCATCCAGCTGCCTCTGGTGCTGGTCAGCCGCATGATCGCCTTTGACGAAGCCTCCTTCTATAACGTGCTGCTGGTCATCAGTGTGATCTGGTGCGTAATGCTGGTGTTCGTGGGTCTCATGCAGGTGCACGACTACAGCCCGCTCAAGAACCTTATTTTCCTCATCGTGACCGTTGTAGGCGCAGGCGTGATCATCTTCCTGCTGCTCACGTTCTTCAGTCTCCTGAGCGACGCGATCGCCTACTTCATCAGCATCTACCGCGAAATCGTGTACAGGTTGTATTAAGGAGGGACATGAGATATGAATAAAAAGAAATCCGTCCTTCCGCGCCTGATCATCACCTTCGCGGTGCTCGCCGTCATCGCCGCGCTGGTCGTCTTCGTGTTCATCCCCATCTACTCCGAACACGAGGAACCCATCAGCGAGCCGCCCGTGATCTATAGCTACGAAGGTCCGACCGGCAAGCTGGTCATGGAGAACGATACGCTCCTGTTCGAGATGGACCGCGCAAGCACCATGTTCTCCGTCACCGACAAGCGCAGCGGCAAGGTATGGTACAGCAATCCTCAGGACCGCGACAGCGACAAGATCGCTCTGGCCGTCAACAAGGAAAACCTGTCCTCCACGCTGAGCGTGACCTACACCACCTCCGGCGGTGAGGTCGAAATGAACAACTTCACCTATTCCCAGCAGAATCAGAACTTCGACATCGTCCCGCAGGAGGACGGCTCGATCCTGGTGCATTACGCCATCGGCAAAATCGAGCGTGTCTACATGATGCCCACGGTCATCACAGCGGAACGCTACAAGGAACTGACCGACAAGATGTCCAAGTCCACCAAGAAAAAGGTGGGTTCCAACTACTCCCAGTACGATCCCGCCACGCTGGACAAAAAGGACAACAAGGACGAGCTGATCGCCATGTATCCCTCCATTACGGAGCAGAGCCTGTATGTGCTCAAGAGCGACACCACCGCCACCAACAAGGCCAAGGTGGAGGGCTACTTCGCGGAGATCGGATACTCGCAGGAGGATCTGGAGATCGATAACGCGCTGATCGCCCAAAAGGCGGAAAGCAACGGTCCCGTCTTCAACGCCGACGTCATCTACCGTCTGGACGGCGATGAGCTGGTGGTGGAGGTCCCCTACGACAGCTTCCGCTGCAGGAACGACTATCCCCTGACCTATGTCAGCGTGCTGCCCATGTTCGGCGCGGCCGGCACCGCGCAGGACGGCTTCATGCTGGTGCCCGAGGGCGGCGGAGCCATCATCAACTTCAACAGCGGCAAGACCTCTCAGAACCCCTATTACGCCAACCTCTACGGCTGGGACTACGCCACCGAGCGTACCGAGGTGGTTTCCGAGACCCGCAGCGCCTTCCCCGTATTCGGCATGAGCGACGGCGAAAACTCCTTCATCTGCGTGATGGAGGGCGCCGGTGCCTACGGCGGTATCGCCGCGGACATCTCCGGCCGCTACAACAGCTACAACACCGTCTACGCCAAGTACAACGTGCTGCATTACGACCGCTTCAACGTGTCCGCCAGGACCGCCCAGCTGCTGTACATGTACGAGAGCGGCATCTCCCAGGAGGACAAGATCGTACAGCGCTACTGCTTCCTGAACAGCGGCTCCTATACGGACATGGCCGTCGCCTACGGCGACTACATCCGCCGGGATCCCCTGCTTGAAAACGCCGAGGCCTCCGAAGAAATGCCCGTGAACGTGGAGCTGGTAGCCGCCATCAACAAGATCGTGGCCACCGCCGGCATCCCCGTGGACAAGGTGGTCGGCGTGACCAAGTTCACAGAGGCCGCGGACATCATCGATGAGCTGAACGCCTCCGGCGTAAAGGAGCTCACCGTACGCATGACCGGCTGGTGCAACGGCGGCGTGAAGCAGAAGGTGCTCACCAGCATCCATCCCGTCCGGCAGATGGGCGGGAACGCGGCTATGAAAAAGCTGATCCAGACGGCGAAGGAGCAGGGGGTGGACCTGACCTTTGACGGCATCACCTGCTTTGCCTATGACAGCGGC
>JAZRWR010000023.1:0-4615 GCA_045599825.1 Bianqueaceae bacterium
CGCGCAGTCCGTGTCGATGCGCTCGAGGCGCACGCTCGACAGGCCTAAGGGATTCGGGCGGAAGGGCGAGCGCGTCGCGAAAAAAGTCGGAGGCCAAGCGGTCTTAGGAAGACAACTGTGGTACCCAACTCCTTGGCTCACAGAACGACATGGCTACGATCCGACTTCGCGCAGTCCGTGTCGATGCGCTCGAGGCGCACGCTCGACAGGCCTAAGGGATTCGGGCGGAAGGGCGAGCGCGTCGCGAAAACGCCCATGCGGGTGTTGCCTCCGAGACGCGGGGGACGGACGGTCGGCGACCAGCTGTCCCGCTCGGTGCCCTCAAACTGCCAGATAAGCCAAAGATGAGTGAAGCCCTCCAGCCCGCGCAGCGCGTCCGCGGAGCGGAACTCAGGCTCGAAGACGATGCGGCCGAGGGTATCCGGCGCAAGGCCGGCCTGGCGCGGGATCCCGAATTTTTCGGGAAAATCCGTGCGGATACGGGCAATGACGCGAAGCTCCATTATTTGCTCCGGTACTCGATGGTGATGGTTTCGATCCAGGCGCGGTACTCCTCCTTCAGGGTGCCGTCGACGCCGTAGGGGATGGTCCCGCAGATCGCATCGACGATCTCGATGCCGGAGGTGACGTAGCCGAAGGCCGCATATTTACCGTCCAGCGAGGAGCTGCAGTCGACCTGGGTGATGAAGAACTGGCTGGAGGCGGAGTTTTTGTCTTCAGCGCGCGCCATCGAAATGACGCCGCGTACGTGCGAGATGCTGTTTTCGACACCGTTCTGGGCGAACTCGCCCTTGATATTGGAGACAGAGGGCTTTTCGCCGTTCAGATCCCCGCCGCCCTGCATCATAAAGCCGTTTACGATGCGGTGGAAGCTCAGGCCGTCGTAGTAGCCGCTCTCGGCCAGAGCGATGAAATTGGCCACGGTGATGGGCGCAATGTCGGGCTCAAGCCGGCACTCGACCGTGCCGTAATCGCGGATTTTGATGATGGCGTAGGGGACGCCGCCGGCCGTGCTTCCGGACTCTTCGGCGGGCTTATTCGGCGCACAGGCGGGAAGTACAAGGGCCAGGCACAAAAGCAGTGCCGCCAGGGACAGGATTCTTTTCATGGGAAGCTCCTTAGAAGTAGCAGACATCCTCGGCCGGCTTTTGGGCAGGCTTCAGAGTCTTGACGTAGAGAACGGGGCCGACGCCGGTATATTCGCGGCGGCGCTCGTACTTGATTTCAGCGGTCAGCTCGATCCAGTCGCGGTCCTTCAGACCTTTGATGAGCAGCGGATCGCACTGAGCCAGATAGCCGATGAACTGGATATCGTTGGCGCAGCAGACCATCGCGAAGCGGCCGGGGATGAAGCTCCCCTTGATGCCCCAGCGCGGCTTGCAGAACTGGGCCTTGAAGTGGACGGTCTTGCCGTGGTAGCGCTCCTTTTTCTCCATGGCGTCCATGTGGAAGGTGGCGTAGTCGGCGTCGTCGATCTGGATGACGGGGGCGTTCACATCGAAGGGCAGCTCCTCCTCGTCGGAGAGCTCGACGCCCTCGGCGGCCTCAAAGGCGACCTGGCAGCGGGGATTGGCTGCGCGGACCAGGCGCTTGAGCTGTCCGCGGGGCGTATCGGCGGTGCAGCGATTGAAAATGCAGAGGTCGCTGACCTTGAACATTTCGATGATGAGGGAGCGCATGTTGGCCAGGTAGGGCTCAAAGCCGTCGCCGCAGGCGATCATGATGATCTGGGCGACCTCAAGGCCCGCCGCCTCCAGCGTATCGGAGAGGAGCGGCATGGGCCACATGCCGTTGTATTCGAGGAAAATGCGGTCAGGCTTGTGAGCGGCGACGAGGGCCTTCAGGCGCTCGGGCGTGAAATCGGCCTGGTCGCCGATGAAGGCGGCCACGGCCTTGGCGCGCTTCATGACCTCGGGCTCGTACTCCTCCTCGCCCTCCTCGCAGGCGATGATGAGGGTGCTCGAGCCGTCGTTGAAGTAGTCCTGCAGGAGCGTGTCCTTGATGAATGCGGTCTTGCCGCTGTCCAGGAAGCCTAAAATAATATATACGGGAAGTGCCATAGTCCCTGCTCTCTTTTCGTGAAATTACAGATTGAAGAGCTTTTCAAGCTCGTCTTCCTTCAGCTGGCTGCCGATGACGCAGAGGCGGCCGGTGTAGTCGGCGGCGCCGCGGCGGATCTCAAATTCGCCGGGGACGAGGTCGAAGTGCAGCCACTCGCCTTCGGGGGTGGGCAGGATGCCCTTGGCGCGGAGGACGGTGCCGTAGTCGGTGCTGTCCGCGAGGGTCTCGAGGATCTCGTTCAGGCGGCCTTCTTCAAACTTTTTGGCGGTCTCGCGGCCCCAGCTGATGAAGACCTCGTCGGCGTCGTGATGATGATGGTGATGGTGATGTCCGCAGCCGCAAGAGCATTCCTCGTCATCATCGTCGTCATCGTCGTGGTGATGGTGATGTCCGCAGCCGCAGGAGCACTCATCGTCATCGTCGTGGTGATGGTGATGATGGTGATGATGGCACCCACACTCGTCCTCGTCCTCGTCATCATCGTCATCGTCGTCATCGTCATGGTGATGGTGATGGTGATGTCCGCAGCCGCAGGAGCACTCCTCGTCATCGTCGTGGTGATGGTGATGATGGTGATGATGGTGATGATGATGGCACCCGCACCCGCACTCGCACTCGTCCTCATCATCGTCGTCCTCGGCCAGCTCCTTCAGCAGGCTCTCGGCCAGCGACGCGCTGCGGTCCATGACCTCCAGCAGCTGAGCGCCGGTCAGGCTCTGCCAATCGGTCGTTACGATGGGCGCCGCGGCGTTCTTCTCGCGCAGAAGGGCAACGGCCTCCTCGATCTTTTCCTGCTTCATATCGCCCGTGCGGGAGAGGATGATGGCCTCGGCGGATTCGATCTGGTTGTTGAAGAATTCACCGAAGTTCTTCATGTAGATTTTGGCCTTGTGCGCATCGGCAACGGTGGTCAGGGAGCCCAGCACGAGCTCGGGGACCTCGGCCTGCACGCGGCGGACGGCCGCAGCCACGTCGGAAAGCTTGCCGACGCCGGAGGGCTCGATGATGATGCGCTCGGGCGCGTATTCGGTCAGAACCTTCTTCAGGGCTTCGCCGAAATCACCGACCAGCGAGCAGCAGATGCAGCCGGAATTCATCTCGGTGATCTGGATGCCGGCCTCCTTCAGGAAGCCTCCGTCGATGCCGATTTCGCCGAATTCGTTCTCAATAAGCACGACCTTCTGTCCGGCCAGCGCCTCCTTGAGGAGTTTCTTTATTAAAGTTGTTTTTCCGGCGCCTAAGAAGCCGGAAATAATATCAACGCGTGTCATGAGTTGTACCTCTTTTCCTGCGATTTTTTGCCTTCCTATTATACGCTTCTTTCAAGGGAAATGCAAATATTTCTGTTTTTTTCGCCGCGGCTGTGTTATAATCGTTTAAATCATTGTATCCTGTCGGAAAGGAGGCGGCCCATGTCCATTGAAAGCAAGGCGGCTGCGCGCAAAGCGGCCGAAGAAGCCGAGCGCGAAAAGAAACGCCGGCCCGGGCTGTGGCTCTTCGTCCTGATCGGCATGCCCGTCGTCTTCGCGGCCTTCTTTCTGATCGGAAACTTCTCCGACTGGAGCGACTTCGAATCCCGCGTCTACCCCGGCTTCACCGCCTCAGACCGCAACGCCATGGCCGACCGCGTCCAGCAGGATTTCGACGAGCCCATCCTCTACATCACCTCCGAGGTCAGCGATGAAACCACCGCCGGCACCGGCCTCCGCTACTACGAGATCACCTACATCGTCACCACCAAAAGCGACGAAAATGTCTACGCCTACGTCTTCTTCAAAGCGATGAACAGCGTCGGAACGCACGAGGCCGGCAGCATCGAGCTCATCCTCCGCACGGTCACGGACCAGTACGAAAAGAGCGACATCACCGAAGAATCCTACACCGTCCACGAACGGACCGAAGACTCCGAACCCGCACCCGCGGAACCCTGACGCGCCATGAAAGCTTTCCTTATTGCCCTATTCATTTTCCTGTTCTTATTTCTGTCCCTTTGCATCGGTTTTTTCATCTACACCTTCGGCCGCTATCCCCTGCGGGACGCCACCGCCGGTGACCCCTGGAAAGAGGACGACGGCTGGTATCCCTTCCGCGAGACCCTCCAGAAGGAAGCCGACTGGATCCGCGGAGCCCCCTGCGAAGCCCTCGAAATGCAAAGCTTCGACGGCCTCACCCTGCGCGCCCGCTACCTGGACGTCCCCGGCAGCCGCCGCCTGCTCATCCTCTGCCACGGCTACCACGGCTTCCCGCACACCGACTTCGCCCCCATCGCCCGCTATTACCACGAGCAGGGCATCAGCCTCCTCTTCATCGACGAGCGCGCCCAGAACCGCTCCGACGGCCGCCTCATCACCTTCGGCGTCCACGAAAGCCGCGACCTCGCCGACTGGATCGCCCTCATGAACGAGCGCTTCCCCGGCCGCGAGATCGCCGTCCACGGCGTCTCCATGGGCGCCACCACCGTCCTCGCCCTCACGCGCTTTCCCCTGCCCGAAAACCTCCGCGGCATCATCGCCGACTGCGGCTTCACCTGCCCCCATGACGTGTTCTGCCACCT
>JAZRWR010000024.1:0-11454 GCA_045599825.1 Bianqueaceae bacterium
CCACTGGGGAAGGCACCGAAGGTGAGCGCCGCCAGTGGCGGATGAAGCGAACCGGAGGTGTTACAAGCAAGGGAGTATGACGAGTCGCAACGCGACGAAGTCAGACGACCATTGCGCAGTTGACCGAGCGAAACGAGAAGCATAGCGTGCCAGGTAGCGCGCGAGAAACGCGCGGTGCGTGCGCGCTTCCGATTGCGCCGGATGAGGTCCTCGGTATCACTTCAGTTTCGTAAGCGATTGCCCTGTTGGTATGATTTATCAAATTTTTGTTCGCAAAAAGAGGGCTGCGCTGCAGCCCCCGGATCAACAGGATCCGCCCCTCCTTACGGCGTGACCGTTTGGATGGTTCCATCCTCATTGTAAAAGATCTCAGTGAATTTCACATTGCGGCGGTGGTTGATGCCCCCGGAAAGCTCGCAATCGTGATAGAACAGATACCATTTTCCGTGATACCGGGTGATGGAGTGATGCGTGGTCCAGCCGAGGACCGGCTCCAAAAGCCGTCCCCTGTAGGTGTAGGGGCCCATGGGGCTGTCGGAGGTGGCATACACCAGGTAATGGGTGGTGCCGGTGGAATAGCTGAGATAATATTTCCCCTTGTATTTATGCATCCAGGGGCCCTCAAAATAGCGGCGGTCCTCATCCCCGGCGGTGATGGGCTTCCCGTTTTCATCCAGCACCTGCAGGTGAACAGGATCGGCCTTCAGGCTTACCATATCCTCATTCAGTTCTGCAATGATGGGGCCGATGGCAGGCTCATCGCCCGCAGGGCCGGGAGTGTTCTCGTCAAAATGACCGGTTCCCCACTTTTCCAGCTGACCGCCCCAAAGGCCGCCTGCGCACATATATGCCCGGCCATCCTCATCCTGAAACACGCAGGGGTCAATACTGTACATGCCCCGGATGGATTCATCCAGCGCAGTAAAAGGGCCCTCAGGCCGGTCGCCCACCGCGGCGCCGATGCGGAAAATGCCCTGATGATCGCGGGCAGGAAAATAAAGATAATACTTCCCGTTTTTATAAGCGGCATCGGGGGCCCACATCTGCTTGCTCACCCATTTCACATTTTTCATGTGCAGGGCTTCACCCATATCCCGGCAGGGAGCATCGGGAGAATCCATGCAGAGCACATGATAATCCTCCATCGCGTATTCATCGCCGTTGTCATTATCCTCGCCGGTATGGGGCAGATCATGAGAAGGATAGATATACAGTTTATCCTCAAACACATGAGCGGAGGGGTCCGCCGTGAAAATATGGGACACAAGGGGGGTCTTCTGTTTTGCCATAGATGCCTCCAGCGTTTTTCTTTTATGACATTGTAACCGAAATGCCGGGATAAAACAAGCCCATCCGTTCCCCTAAGGACAGGAAAAGCAATAAATGATCCATTCGGAAACGAAACACCGCCAAACGATCCCGTATATGAAATGCAACAATATCAAAATTCCCCCTTTTCGGCAGGGCCAGGGTATGTTATAATCAATTAATAAATATAACAGTACAGGAAACGGAGCTGATGCGGTTGCGCCATATCGGTTTGCTGGGAGGCACTTTTGATCCTATTCATGCCGGTCATCTTTCCCTGGCAGAGGAAGCCCTGGCCTACGGGCTGGATGAAGTGTGGTTCATCCCCCTGCCAAAGGAGGGAACGGGCTGCCAGGCCCCGGCCGCAGACAGGCTGGAAATGGCCCGGCTGGCCCTGGACGGAAAACCCGGCATGAAGGTGATCAAAACAGGAATGCGCCGTCCCGGCACGCTGAAGCAGAGCACAGAGCGCCTCATGGAAAAGAACCCGGATTGCCGCTTCACCATCCTTTTCGGCGCTGACGAACTGAAAAACCCGGATACCTACCTGCAAAGCGGAAAAACGGAGCTGCTGTTCGGGCGCATGTGTTTTCCCCGCCCCGGCACCCAAATGGAGGAATACCTGCTGCCCGCAGTGAAAGCGGGAATACGGTTCTGCATTCCCGAAAACACGTTTGGGCAGGATATCAGCTCCGCAGAGATCCGGGAAAAAATACAGGCCCTGCGTGACCCAAAGGAAACAGACCCGCGCGTGCTCCGCTACATCGCGCTTGGCGGGCTCTACCTGCCGCCCTGGGCGAAGGAGCTTAAAAACCACATCACCGAAAAACGGATGAACCACACCCTGGGGGTGCGCTCCACGGCGGTGGATCTGGCTCTTTTTTGGCACGGGCCGGTCATCAAGGCCTCAGCAGCCGGGCTGCTGCACGACTGTGCAAAATCCCTTCCCCTTCCGCAGGCCCGGGAAATGGTGCTGCGCTGCAGGCCGGACGCCGATGAAGAGGAGCTTTCCGCCAATGCCATGATCCATGGCCCGGCAGGAAGCATTCTGGCCATGGAAAAATACGGGGTGAGCGACCCGGACGTGCTTTCCGCGATACGCTGGCACACGGTGGGGCATCCCGGAATGGGGCTGCTGGAAAAGATCATTTTTATTGCCGACATGATCGAGCCCGGCCGGGAGGATTTTGACGGGCTGAGCAAAATTCGCGCCGCCGCGTATACCGACCTGGACCAGGCCATGCTGATGTGCCTGAAAAGCACAAAAAAATATGTGCTCGCACAGGGCAAGCCCTTCTGCCTGAAAAGTGAAGAAACGATACGATATTTTGAAGCCCTGCTGAAAAAATGATCACGCAGGAAAAGGAGAAAAAGATGGAAAACAACAACGATTCCCTGGCATTGAAAATCGCACAGGTGCTGTATGACAAAAAGGCGCTGAACATTCGCGTGCTGCATGTGGGCGGGCTCACCGTGATCACCGATTACATGGTGATCGCCAGCGGCCGCAATGCGCTGCAGGTAAAGGCTCTGGCTGATGACACCGAGGACGCTCTGGCCGAAATGGGCATCCTTCCCCGGGCCAAAGAAGGCCACGGAGAGGGCCGCTGGGTGGTGCTGGACTTTGGCAGCGTGCTGGTGCACCTGTTCCACCCGGAGGACCGGGAATTTTATCACCTGGAAAAGCTGTGGGCCAACGGTGAAAATGAAGTGGCCCTGCCCTTTGATTCCGCGGAGGATTAAGGCGTGGCCATCATGATCTATTCCCTTAAGCGGGATTTTGCCGTGCAGAGAGCGGAACGGTTTTTTAAGGAAAGGAGAATTCCTTTTCAGACGGTAGACCTGAAAAAGCATCTGCCCGGCGAAAAGGAGCTGCTCCTGTTTGCCCGCGCCGCGGGAGGTGTGAAACAATTGCTGGATATCAGCAGCACCAAAGTGAAGGAGCACCCGGCCGCCTACGCGGCGGATGACCGCACAGTGCTGGAATATCTGAAACAGGAGCCTTCCCTGATGCGTTTGCCCCTCGTGCGGGACGGAAACCGCGTTTTGATCGCCCCCGTGGAAAACGAACTGAAAGCCTTTTTACCGGAAAACAAATAACACTGTCATCCCGGGACCGGCTCCCGGAGAGAGGAAGAGCGAATGGCCCGGCTTACCGATATCGAGATCGCACAAAGGTGCAAAATGAAGCCCATCAGCGAAATTGCCCGTCTGATGCGCGTGGATGAAAAATATGTGGAACCCTACGGGCGTGTCAAAGCAAAGCTTGACCCCGCGCTGATGAACGAACCCGGCCGCAAAAACGGGAAGCTGGTGCTGGTGACCGCCATCACCCCCACCCCGGCAGGCGAGGGAAAGACCACCACCACCATCGGCCTGGCCGACGGCCTGCGCCGCATCGGCAAGGAGGCCGTGGCCGCGCTGAGAGAGCCTTCCCTGGGCCCGGTATTCGGCATTAAGGGCGGCGCTGCCGGAGGCGGTTATGCCCAGGTGGTGCCCATGGAGGATATCAACCTGCACTTCACCGGCGATTTTCACGCGATCGGCGCAGCCAACAATCTGCTTGCCGCCATGCTGGACAACCACATCCAGCAGGGAAACCATTTAAATATCGACCCCAGAAAGATCACCTGGAAGCGCTGCGTGGACATGAACGACCGTCAGCTTCGCTTTGTTATAGACGGCCTTGGCGGGAAGGTGAACGGAACGCCCCGGGAGGACGGCTTTGACATCACTGTGGCCAGCGAGATCATGGCCGTGTTTTGCCTGGCGGAATCGCTTCAGGACCTGAAGGATCGGCTTTCCCGGGTGATCGTGGGCTACACCTACGACGACAAGCCCGTTACCGCAAAGGACCTGAAGGCTGTGGGCGCAATGACCGCGCTGCTGCGCGACGCGATACGCCCCAACCTGGTGCAGACCCTGGAGGGCACGCCCGCCTTCGTGCACGGCGGTCCCTTCGCGAACATCGCCCATGGCTGCAACTCCGTCATGGCCACGCGCATGGCGCTCAAGATGGGCGACTATACCGTGACCGAGGCCGGCTTCGGCGCTGACCTGGGCGCGGAGAAATTCCTCGACATCAAGTGCCGCATGGCGGGCCTCACGCCCTCCGCGGTCGTCGTGGTCGGCACCGTCCGCGCGCTCAAGATGCACGGCGGCGTCCCCAAAACCGAGCTGGCGGCCGAAAACCTCGAGGCGCTCGAAAAAGGCGTCCCGAATCTGCTGCGCCACGTCTCGAACATCAAGAATGTCTACGGGCTCCCCTGTGTCGTCGCCATCAACCGCTTCCCCACCGATACGCAGGCTGAAATCGATTTCATCATCGAAAAGTGCCGCGCGCTCGGCGTCAACACCGTCCTCTCGACCGTCTGGGCCGAGGGCGGCAAGGGCGGCGAGGCGCTGGCCCGCGAGGTCATCCGCCTCTGCGAGGAAGAGACGCCCGACTTCCGCTTCGCCTACGACTGCGAAAGCTCCATCGAAAGCAAGATCCTGGCGCTCACGCAGAAGGTCTACGGCGGCTGCGCGGTGAACTACACCGACAACGCCCTCGAGCAGCTCGCGCGCCTGAAGGCGCTCGGCTTCAGCCGTCTGCCCATCTGCATGGCCAAAACGCAATACAGCTTCTCCGACGATCCCTTAAAGCTGGGCGCGCCCGATGATTTCTCCATCACCGTCCGCAATCTGAAGATCGCTGCGGGCGCCGGCTTCGTGGTCGCCCTCACCGGCGACATCATGACGATGCCGGGCCTGCCGAAGGTCCCCTCAGCCGAAAAGATCGACGTCGACGAGAACGGACTTATCAGCGGGTTGTTCTAAGCAAGCTCATAAGCCCTTACCCGCTGAGCGCGGGTCGTTCTCACCCCCTATCCTATGCAAAAAACAGCTCGCCTTCCTTCCGGCTGCGCGGGCTGTTTTTTCGGGTCAAACACGAAACAAGAGGTATATTATGCAGGTTCTTTTTCTGGTTCTTAACAAAACCGAATGTCTCGAGGACATTCTGAAGGCTCTTTCCGAGAAGAAGCTCCACGGCGCGACCATCCTGGATTCCAAGGGCATGGCCCACAGCCTGGACAGCTTCACCGAGCTGAACTTCACGCTCTCGCTCCACCGGCTCCTCAACCCCGACCACAAGGAAAGCAAAACCATCTTCATGGTCCTGAAGGACGAAGAGGTCGACCTCGTCTCCGAAATCGTCAACCAGGTCACCGGCGGACTGGACCAGCCCGACACCGGTATTCTGTTCACCATGCCCGTCACAAGACTGGAGGGCTTTAAGCTGAAATGAACACCCTGCTGCAGCTGGCGCTGATGATCGCCGCGGGCATGCTTTTCGGCCGCCTGGCCAAGCATGCGAAGCTTCCCAACGTCACCGGCTATCTAGTCGGAGGCCTCATCATCGGTCCCAGCGTCCTGAATCTGATCCCCGCCGATGCCATCGAATCGATGTCCATCATCTCGAACGTGGCGCTCGGCTTCATCGCCTTCAATATCGGTAACGAATTCAAGCTGGCTTATTTCAAGCGCGTCGGCGCGACGCCCATCGTCATCGCCGTGCTGGAATCCCTGCTGGCGGTCATCTTTGTCGTCGCGGGCCTGCTGATCGCGGGCTTCGGCCTGCCCTTCGCCCTGGTGCTCGGCTCCATCGCCGCCGCCACCGCGCCCGCGGCCACCATCATGGTCATCAAGCAGTACAACGCGCGCGGCTCCATGACCGAAACACTGCTTTCCGTCGTCGCCCTGGATGACGCAACCGCGCTGATTTTCTTCGGCCTTTGCGTGGCCGTGGCAAACAGCCTGAACGGCGGCAGCGGCTCTTTGGGGCAGGCACTGCTCGACCCGCTGATCGAGATCGGCGGCGGCATCGCCGTCGGCTTCCTGATGGGCCTTCTGATGCTCATCCCCCTGCGCTGGTTCAAAAAGGACGGCAACCGTCTGTCCCTTATGCTCGGCTTCCTCTTTGCCGGCGTCGGCCTCTCGGAGCTGTGCGGCTTCTCCTCCCTGCTCCTGTGCATGGCAATGGGCGCCGCTCTGGCAAATTTCAGCCGCGACACCGCGCACCTGATGCGCCTCTCCGACAACATCACTCCGCCCATCTTCATGCTCTTCTTCGTCGCCTCCGGCGCGGAGCTTCAGCTGTCCGTCCTGCCCTCCATCGGGCTGGCGGGCGTGCTCTATCTGCTGCTGCGCGTGGTCGGCAAGCTCGGCGGCAGCTGGCTGGGCGCTGCGCTTTGCCACGCGGACGAGTCCATCCGCCGCTATCTGGGCCTGGCGCTCGTCCCGCAGGCCGGTGTCGCCATCGGTCTTTCGCTGGTGGCCACCACGGCCGTGCCCGAATACGGCGCGACCATCCGCGCCATCATTCTCTGCGCGACCCTGGTCTACGAAATGGTCGGCCCGGCGCTCTCCAAGCTCGCCCTCAAAAAGGCCGGCAATATTCAATGATGCGCTTCACCGCAAAGCGGCCGCTTGACGGTCCGTTCACGCAAAAAACAGTCCCGCCCGGATTTCCCCGGACGGGACTTTTCATTCTTATGCTTCCGGCTCAAGCGCAGCGTCGACCGCGTCAGCAGCCTCAACGGCAGCCTCAGCGGCTTCCTCGGCCGCTTCCCCGATGCCCTCGCAGGCAGCCTCGAGGATCTCCTCAGTGCTTTCCTCGGCTTCCTCCGTCTTGTGGAAGGCCATGCCGATGACCGCGAACTCCTCGGCGATCTCCGCCAGCTTGCTCTCCGCGGCCGCCTTGCTCTCCTCGGCCTCACTGCGGTGCAGCGCAAACGCCTCGCTCAGCTTGCTCTGATAATCGATCAGCGCCGCCTCTGCGTCCGCGCCCTCCGCGCCGACCGCGACCTCATATTCGATCATCGCCTGCTTCAGCTCCTCCTCGTATCGGGAGTAGCTCAGATTGATTTCCTCAACAAACGCGTCGATCTGTGTGCGGGACGCCTTCTTGTAGCTCTCGAACAGCTTGCGGGCCTCCTTGCCGAAGCCCTTCAGCTCCGCCTCCAGCGCCGCCTTCTTCTCGCGGTACAGTGCCTTCACCGCCGCCAGCGACTCCGTCTCCGCCTTCGCCTCGGCCTCCTCGAAATCGAGGTAAAGCTTGCCGAGCTGCGCCTGCGTATCCTCGCTGACACCGAAGCGCTCGCTGAAGTTCTCGAAAACGCTCTTCTTGAGCAGCTTACGGAACTTCTTCTCGGACAGCGCCTTCTGGTCCTCGCGGAGCGCGATGCCGACCGCCGTGTCGGAGGGCTTCAGCTTCTTGCCGTCGTCCTCACCGTTGTCCTTCGCGGGCTCGACCTGAGCCGCCAGAAGCTCGCGGTAGCTGCGGAGCTTCTCCTGCTCCTCCTCATCCAGCACGGGCCACTGGGGATCCATGTTCTTAAGCTCGTCCAGCACGATGCGGGAAATGACCAGACGCGCATACCACTTGTGGTCCGCGGGCACCACGTACCAGGGCGCGTTCTTGCGCGCGGTCCGGTTGATGCAGGTCTCGTACGCGGCCATGTACTCATCCCAGTACCCGCGCTCGTCGATATCGCCGGAGGAGAACTTCCAGTTCTTCTTGGGCGTGTCGATGCGGGAGATGAAACGGCGCGCCTGCTCATCCTTGCTGACGTTCAGGAAGATCTTGACGACGCGGATGCTGTTCTCCCACAGATATTTCTCGAAATTGCGGATCTGCTCGTAGCGCTTGTCGATGACGGAATCCATCTCGATGCGGTCCGCGTACTTGTTCTTCTCATAGATTTTATGGATCTTCTGGACCAGCACATCCTCGTAGTAGCTGCGGTTGAAGATGCTGATGGCACCCTTTTCGGGGAGCGCGTCCCAGAAACGCCACAGATAGTCGTGACGGTTCTCCTCGGCGCTCGGCACCTTGAAGCTGTGCTCGGACACGCCCTGGGGGCTCAGGCAGCTCAGCACCGCGCGGACAGCACCGTCCTTGCCGGCCGCGTCCATCGCCTGGAAAATGAAGATAATGCCTTCCTTCTGCTCTGCGAACAGCTTCTGCTGATACTCATTGATCTTCTCAAGGTTCTCGGTGAATTCCCCGATTGCCTCGTGCCGCGCGGAAAACTCGCCCTTATCGGCACAGTCAAAGCTCTTGATCGAAAACTTTCTGGTACCGTCGAATCTGTAGTTTTTCATAACAATCCTCCTGTAGACAGTTTAAATGAAACACTCGGTACTATTATCCAAGGACCCTGCGGCCCAAAAGATGATAAAACTTACTTTACTAAACGGATGCCCTTCCAGTAGACCAGCACGGCCTTCGCGGAGATGTCCTCGCGCGGAATGAAGGGCTCCGCCCAGCGGCGCGAATCGCTGGAATGATTGCGGTTGTCGCCCATCAGGAAATAGCGTCCCTCCGGCACCTCATAGGGCCCGAAGCTGCCTGTCATCGGCTCGGCCAGGTAGGGCTCGTCCAGCTCCTCGCCGTTTACATAAACTACGCCGTTCACGATGCCGACAGTATCGCCGGGAACACCGATCACGCGCTTGACCATGACGCGCTCGCCCTCACCCTTGTTGTCGAAGATGATGACGTCCCCGCGCTGCGGATCCTTGAACCAGTACGCGCAGCGAAGGCCGATCACGCGGTCGTTCGTCATCAGCGTCCGCTCCATCGAGCCGCTCACCACCAGCGCGTTATACAGAACATAACGGTTCAGAAGCGTTGCCGCGGCAAACGCGCAGACAAAGCACAGAACCCAGCTCAGAAGCTCACGGACAAAATTCTTTTTGGCATCTCCCGCGGCCTCCGCCGGCGCCAGTTCCTCACCCGTTACCGGATTTTCCAATTCTGACATAGCCATCCTCCCCGGACTTATTTGCCGTCCCAGGTTTTATGATATACATTCTCATAGAAGAACTGAATGTTCTTCGCGAAATCCATCTGAATGATCCAGCGTCCGCCGTCGGACCAGCACCAGCTGTAGGTCCCCTCCACCGGCAGGCAGTAGGTCTTCACACTGTAGCTGCGATAGATGTTGTACGCATCCGACAAAAGACTCATGAACTGACCCACGCTCATGTTCGTATTCACGCGCGGCAGCGTCCTGGTCGCGATCGCGTCCAGCTCGCCCCATGACAGCGTCTTCGCCTTGCCGATCAGCGCCACCAGAGTCTTGCGCTGCCGGTTCGTCCGCCCGAAATCGTTGTCGATCGACCGCAGACGGCAGTAGCCCAGCGCCTGGTCGCCGCTCAGATGAGCCATCCCGTCGCGCTCCTCCAGCTTCTCGGAAACACCCGAGTAATCGCTGTAGTGTCCGGTCAGCGGCCCGATCGCCTTAGCCTCGGCCGCACTCAGGTTCAGATCCAGCCCGCCCATGTCGTCGACCGCCGTCGCAAACGCCCCGAAGGTCGTCTGCACATAAAAATCGATGTAAATATCGTAGGTGCGCTCCACGGTACGGACCAGGTAGGGCACCCCGCCGAAGGCCGCCGCCGCGTTCAGGCGGTTCACGCAGCTGTCCTTCGTATTCTCCTTCAGGATCAGATAGGTGTCGCGCGCCAGCGACGTCAGCGAAATCTCCTGCGTATTCTTGTTGACCGTGCACAGGATCATCACGTCCGACCGCCCGTAGGACCAGTTCGGGCGCGTATCCATGCCCACCAGGAGAATGTTGATGATGCCCTCCCCCTTCAGCGACTTCGGCTGATAGTTCAGGCGCATATTAATAAAGCTGAACGGCTCGCAGCCGGACACATAGCTGCGTGAGCTGCGCACCAGCGTCGACCCGTCCCAGGGCCTCGTATCACCCCAGTCGACCACCGGATCGATCACGATCTCGGAATCCTCCTCCGACTCAACGACGGATCCGCCGCCGGATTCATCCGAGGATTCCTCCTGCGGGCGGCTTTCCTCGGCCGGATTCCCCGGCTCCTCGGGCTCCTCGATCGACTCCAGAATGGCCAGCGACTCCTCTTCATGGCCCAAAAGCGACCAATAATGCAGAAAAAGTCCTCCGCCCGCCGCCAGCACCAGCGCCAGCAAAATCAAAAGGGCAATGATAATTTTGCGTCCAACACCCTTTTTCTTCTTTTCAGTCATGAAAACACCTAAAAAACGAAAACAAAACATCCGCAGCCGGAAAGCCGCGCAGGAAAAGCGATAGCTGCTGCGCGTGGCAGCTATTACGCCTGAGAGGAATCGAACCTCCGACACATGGTTTAGGAAACCACTGCTCTATCCCCTGAGCTACAGGCGCAAAACGAGATGTAATCTATTTTAACACCAACTTGCGCATTTGTCTACATTTTGCTATACTCAAAGCACTCAACCCGTGTCCAAACAATCAAATAGAAAGGATTCCCTATGAAAAAGAAAACACTCGGCACCTGGATCCTCCTCATCGCGCTCATCCTCGGCGTCTTCGCCTCGATGTTCGCCGCGGACCGCATCCAGAAGGACGGCGGCAGCATCGCCGTCACCGACGGAAAAATCCTCTTCGAGCTGGGCGAAATCACCTACAAGCTCTACACACCTGAAAACGCCGCGGCCGACAACCCGGCCCCGGCCGTTCTGATGCTGCACGGCTACCAGAACGCCCACGAAACCTGCGCCGCCTACTGCATCGAGCTCGCCCGCCGCGGCGCCGTCGTCATGGCCATCGACGAGTACGGCCACGGAGCCACCAACGTCGGCATGCTCGAACGCGGCTATGTCAATCACAAGGTCACCGTCAACTACGGAAACGACTCCGAAGAAGCGGGCACCTACGTCGCCAAGGTCGGCGGCCCCGAACGCTACCGCATCATGATGAACTTCTCCAACCTGTCCTTCTTCGACGAGCACTACAGCACCGACAGCGAGGGCAATTCCATTAAGGACAGTTCTATGGGCGGCATCCTGGGCTACGCTGTCCTGGCCTCCCTGCCCGAGGTCGACCCGACCCGCATGGCCGTCAGCGGCCACTCGATGGGCACCTGGGCCTCCTGGAGCGTCTCCGCCTACTACGCCGGCGTCACCGACGAGGCCGGCCGCGACCTGACCCCCAAGGCCACCGTCCTGCAGTGCGGCGAGCTCTTCCGCGACAGCGTCTTCGACAGCAGCCGCATCTTCTTCAACAATGTCCTGCTCCTCCAGGCGCAGTACGATGAATTCAGCTACTTCCGCGATTACGAGCCCACCGTCACCGATGAGCT
>JAZRWR010000025.1:0-6409 GCA_045599825.1 Bianqueaceae bacterium
CCGCGTCGATGCCCAGGGCGTTGCCCTGCTTGATGTGGTTGTCCAGCATGGCGGCCAGCAGGTTGTTGGCGGCGCCGATGGCGTGGAAATCACCGGTGAAGTGCAGGTTGATGTCCTCCATGGGGACGACCTGCGCGTAGCCGCCGCCCGCGGCCCCGCCCTTGATGCCGAAGACCGGCCCCAGCGAGGGCTCGCGCAGCGCGACCGTGGTATCCTTGCCCAGGCGGCGAAGCGCGTCGGCCAGACCGATGGTGGTCGTGGTCTTGCCTTCGCCGGCGGGCGTGGGCGTCATGGCAGTGACAAGAATGAGCTTGCCGTCCGGACGCTCCGTCTCCTTCAGAAGAGACAGGTCGATCTTGGCCTTCCAGCGTCCGTAGGGCTCCAGATATTTTTCGTCCACGTGCGCGGCCGCCGCGATCTCCGCGATCGGCTTCATGGCGCATGCCTGGGCGATTTCGATATCAGATTTGTATTCCATGGGTTATCCCCCTTTTGGAAAGAAGTAGGTCTTGTTGGATCAGTATTCCAGGCTTTCGGTCCAGAAATTGTTGTTGTAGATATCGGTGAGGCGATAGGTGACCAGCGCGCTCTGGTTGTCGTCAAGCTTCAGCTTGACATCGGAGATGCGCAGGGAACCGTCGTAAACCAGAGGATCACCCAGCACGTAGGCGCTTTCGAAGGTGCCGTCGTAGTTGTAGTAGTCGCAGAGGAACTTGATGACTGCGCCCTTCTGGAGCAGGAGCTCGCCCTCGGCGATCTCGCTGAAGTCCTCATCGGTCAGGAGGCGCTTCTGGTCGGGCGTGATGTAGCCCTTGGTTTCCATGGAGGTCTCGTTCTCATAGAGGAAGCGGACGCCCAGGAATTCGCCCTTGCCGAGCGCGTTGAAGCTGAAGACCAGGTTGGCGCGCTTGCCGTTCCACAGGCAGGGAACGTAGCCGGTGGTGACGTTGGTGTCTTCGTCCTGACCGACGAAGTAGTAGGAGACAATCTGGCCGTTTACCGCGAGCCAGGTGCCCTTGAAGTCGAGCTTCAGATCGCCGTCCTTGTCGAACTCGTAGAGGTTATCGATGCCGAGGTCAACGTAGCCCTCGCCGTCATCGATGAAGACGTTGAGCGCGCAGTCCGTGACCAGATCCCACTCTTCGTCCGTGAGCGTAAGGACGTAGCCCTTGCCCTTTTCGGTGGCGATCAGACGGCCGGCATCCAGGTAGTTGGCGGCGTAGTAGTCCGTCATCTCGATCATGCGGCTGGAGGTGTCGCGGCCGAAGAAGCTGGAGAGGAGGGCGCTCGTCAGGTCAGAGCCGGAAGAGGAGCTCTGGTTGGAGCTGCCGCCCAGGAGGCTGGAGAAGAGCGAGCCGTAGGTGCCGTAGGAGCTGCTCGGGGAGGAACCGCTGCCGTAGGAGTAGTTGCCGCTTTGGGAGGAGCCCATCAGGGAGTTGTAGAGGCTGTCGTTGGCGCCGTAGGAGTAGTTGTTGTCCAGGCCGGAGCTCTGGTAGGAGCCCAGGAGGTCGCCGAGGGCGCCGGAGGAGGAGCCGCTGCCGAAGAAGGAGCCCAGAAGGTCCGAAACGGTGCCGGAGCTGATGCTCGAGGAATCGGAGTAGCCGTAGCTGTCGAAGAGGTTGCCGGTCAGAGAGCCCAGGGCGCTGCCGCTGCCGTTGGAGACGATCTGGCCGCCGCTCATGGCGCTGGCCATGTTGCGGATGCAGGTCGTGTAGGCGTTGTCAATACCGATCTTCGTGTACAGATTGGCGGCGGTGGTCACATAGTTCGTGCGCTTGTAGGGGAAGTATACGGAGATGCCGTAGGCACCGCTGATGTTGGCCTTGTTGTAGGCGATGCACTTGTTGAGCGCAGTCACGAGGGCGCGGCCCTCCACGGTGTTCAGGCGGGTGGCGAAGTCGATCAGGTCGACCTGGTCGATCTTGGAGGACGCGGCAAATTCATGCGCGCGGCCGCGGGCCTGGGAAACGGCGGAGTAATTGCTGCCGGTGATGAGGTTCGAAACAGAGGCGGCAAAGGCGTTGAAGTAGGAGGGGACATAGCCCTTCAGCTTCGCCAGATCGATCAGGGAGAGCGTCGCGTCGCTGCCGCGGGCTTCCGTTTTGCAGTGAGAGATATAGTCGTCGATAATGGTTTTCGCCAGCGTTTCGGTGGGCGTCGAGGGGTTCTGGGAGAGCTGGGTGATCCAGTTGGTGTAGTACCAGCCGTAGCCGGGCTCGGATTCCTCGGAGGCCAGCAGGTAGTCCGCGAAGGGCTCGCAGGCGAAGGCGTTTTCGAGGCAGGCCATCAGACAGGCATCGTAGCCGATGATGTCGAATTTGACCTTGCTGCTCTGGAGGGCGCTGTAGACCTGATCCAGGGTCATGGTGCCGCGGGAGGTATAGTTTTCGTCATAGCCGTAGCCGGAGACGGAGCCGCCGCCGTGGTCCCAGAAGATGAGGATGTTGCGGTTGGCGGGGAAGTTCTGGCTGCAGTAGCTGATGAAATCAAGCAGGGTGTTGGGATCGGTCATCTGCTTCTGGCTGCCGAGGTCCTGCAGCTTCTGCACGCCGCCCTTGACGACCTTGTAGCGCTGGGTCGTACGGTTGGAGATGATGGAGTTCTGCCACTTGCCGGCGCCGCCGGTCTCGACGATGATGTTGACCTTGTCGGAAATGGTGGCGCTGCAGATCTCATTGAGGTCGGCGGTGGCCAGGCCGTATTTGCTTTCCAGGTCGGCGCCGCACATGTAGATCATGATGGTGACGGTCTCGTTGCCGCCGCCGTTCAGCTTGGTGTAGTACTTGCGGGGCTCGCCGGTGACGACCACATCAGGCAGCTGGCTGGACTGCTCCTGGGATTCCACATATACGGAGTCGTTCCAGTAGGGCTTGGATTCTTCGATGGGGTTGTATCCGCCGCCGCCCAGGCAGCTCTTCAGCAGCTTGAAGGCGATGAAGGCGACGATGATGAGCAGGATGAGCTTCAGGAGCTTGCTGCCGCCCTTGCGCTTGGTATTGGAGGCTGCGCTGCCGGCCGCGGCGCCCAGGACCGTGCCGAGCAGGCCGTTGGAGCCGGAGCTCTGGTTCGAGCCGCCGCCGATGGCGTTCGAAACCACATTGGTAAGGACGGAGCCGGCGATATCGCCGACCAGACCCTTTTCGGCGTCATCGGCGGGCTTGCCGCCGTTCTGCGCAACGCCCTGCACGCTGCCGGGGGTCTTGTTGCCCTGGGCCGCGGTGGGCTTCTTGCCGGCCGGGTTCTTGGAGGAACCGCCGCCTACGGAACCGCTGACGCGTTCGTCCTTGTTGACTTTTACGGAACCGTCACCCTCGGTGACGTTCTGTTTTCTGCCTTGTTTTTCCTTATCCAAATTCGTACTCCTTTCAGATGGAAGGTTTGACCTTGCTGTTTATGGATGCAAAGAGCTCATCGACGAGCTTCTTGGTAGCGGGGATGATGTCCTCAACGGAGACCTTTTCGTTGACGGATTTGTCGCGGGTGGTCATTTCGACCACGCCGGCGGCCAGATTCTTGGGACCGACCACCAGGCGGATGGGGCAGCCGATCAGATCGGCGTCGGCAAACATGGCGCCGGGACGGATATCGCGGTCATCGTAGAGGACCTCGATGCCCATGGCCTCAAGCTCGGCGCAGATCTTGTCGGAGAGGGTCCTGGAGGCTTCGTCGTCGACGCGCAGGCAGCACAGGTGCACCTGCCAGGGCGCGATGGAGATGGGCCAGATGGGACCGTAGTCGTCGTGGCAGGCCTCGCAGATGGACGCCGCCAGGCGGCCGACGCCGATGCCGTAGCAGCCCATGATGGGGTACTGCTGTTCGCCGTTGGCGTCGGTATAGGTCATGCCCATGGACTTCGTGTACTTGGTGCCGAGCTGGAAGATGTTGCCGACCTCGATGCCGCGGGACACGGTCAGGGTCTTCTTGCCGCAGCAGGGGCAGATGCCGCCGTCGACAGCCTTTGACAGGTCGAGATATTCAATGTCGGGACGGACATCGCGCGCCAGGTTCATGCCTTTGAAATGGTAGTTTTCGCGGTTAGCGCCGCAGATGAGGCTGTTCAGGCCCTCCAGGGACTTATCATAGAGCACGGTCATGCCCTCTGTGTTCAGCTCGACCGGGCCGATGAAGCCGGCCACCAGGCCGCAGTCCTCGGTGATGTTGCCGATGTGCACGGCCTCGCCCAGGTAGTTGGTCAGCTTGGTTTCGTTGATGTCCATGTCACCGCGCAGGAAGATGACGACGTATTCGTCGGTCATGTTCTTCTGGTAGACGACGGCCTTGCAGCTGTGCGCGGGGTCGGCGCCCAGGTAGGAGGTGACCTCCTCGATGGTCTTGCAGTTGGGGGTGAACATGAGCTCCTTTTCCTCGGCTTCGCCGGCGATCTCCCGGTTGTCGGTGAGGTTGGCCGCGGCCTCCATGTTGGCGCGGTAGTCGCAGGAGGAGCAGATGACCAGAGAATCCTCGCCGATGGGGGTGAGCAGCATGAACTCGTGAGAGACAGCGCCGCCCATCATGCCGGAGTCGGACGCGACGGCGATGACCTCGGGCACACCGGCGCGCTCGAAGACGCGTTCGTAGGCGCGGTAGCAGCGGTCATAGTAGGCTTCCAGGTCTTCCTGAGAGGTATGGAAGGAGTAGGCGTCCTTCATGGTGAACTCGCGGACGCGGATCAGGCCGGCGCGGGGACGGGCCTCGTCGCGGAACTTGGTCTGGATCTGGTAGATCATGAAGGGATAACGGGTGTAGGAGGTGGCGCAGTCGCGGACCAGCTGAACGGCGGCTTCTTCGTGGGTCATGCCGAGCACCAGGGAGGTGTCGTTGCGGTCCTTCATGCGGAGCAGCTCCTCATGAACGGAGGTGAAGCGGCCGGATTCCTCCCACAGGGAGCCGGGCAGGACGACGGGGAAGAGGACCTCCTGACCGTCGACGCGGTCCATTTCCTCGCGCATGATCTGCATGATCTTCTTCGTGATGCGCTGCGTGGGCGCGTAGAGGGAGAAGATGCCGTTGGCGACGGGCTTGATGTAGCCGCCGCGGATCATCAGTGCATGGCTGTCTGTCACGCAGTCAGAGGGGCGCTCCTTGAAGCGTTCGCCGACAAGGTTTCGAATTTTCATAGTTTTACCTTAGCTTTCGCGTTGCGGAAGCTTCCTTATTTATTTTTAGCAGTCCTCTTCGGAAGAAGGGGAGAGCCTGAGAAGGCGACTCCATTTATACAGAAGCACATCGTCCCGGAGCGCGGCATTGGCCGGACTGGTGGAGGGCAGCTTGACGGCCGGAAGCTGTGTGATGGGGTAGAGGTACTCCATATACAGGGCCCAGGCGGTGGAACCGTTGCAGTAAACCGCCTCGATGGGGGCGGCCCCGGTCAGCAGGCGGATATCCACCGGGGTGACCTCACGGATGGTGTTGTCTCCCGAGCCGATGACCAGGCAGCTTTCGGCGACGTCCCACAGGGCGATGCCGTGGCGCTTCAGGAGGGCCTTTTTACCTTCGATCGTTTCGGGCAGCGCTTCCCCGGTGAGGGCGGCCAGGACCGGCCAGAAGCGATTGCGCGGATGTGCGTAGTAAAAAGCCTGCTCGCGCGATTTGACCGAGGGGAAGGACCCCAGAATCAGGATGCGGGAGTTTTCGTCATAGACCGGGTCAAAGCCGTGGTACGAGCGTTCCGTGATCATACCTCCTGTGCGGGGAAAATGTGCCTGAATAGACCGCTATATTATAACACGAAAAAAAGGAATTGTACAGTTTTTTCCCTTCCGGTGCGCGTGCGTGAGAAAATCCGGAGCTTCACGATGTGTGAAGTTTTTCACACGATACGTGTGCTTCCTGCACAAACATCAAAAAGCGTGATACGTTTAGTTTCAGAGAATATTCTTAACACTTTGTTGGAGACCGTATGATGACAAAGGAAACAGAAACGGAAAGCTTAGGAGGGCGGCTTCGCAGGCTGCGTGAGGAAGGCGGATTCAAGCAGCGCGAGGTTGCCGACGCGCTGAAGGTGACGGAGCAGGCCATTTCGATGTACGAGAACGACCGTCGCCGGCCTGATTATGAGGGCCTGGTCAAGCTGGCCGCGTTCCTCGGAGTGTCGCTGGCATATCTGATGACGGGGCGGACCGTGCCCGGGTCCGGCGTGCTGGCGGAGGATCTGTCCGAGCTGCCTGCCGAGGCCAGAGGAGAGATTGCGTCGTTTGTGGCGTATATCAAAGAGAAATACAGAGAACCATAAAAAGTATGCCTCCCTCAGACACGGAGAAACGGTCTTCGGGAGGGAGAGGCTTCGTAAAGAAGTTCTCTCCCTTCGGTTTTGTATTCAGCCGGAATGACAGGAAGCATAGAAAACGCTCAGAGGATTTCTCTGAGCGTTAACTTATAAATGAAAGTCATTAGTAAGACAAATTAGTAT